>NZ_JBEZED010000008.1:0-278539 GCF_040648675.1 Micromonospora sp. NPDC049101
TCAAGACCGGCACCACCTACAACGAGACCACCGCCTGGACACATCACCCCAACACCGCCACTGCTTGACACCTAAGCACCTGGGATGTCTTTGCTCTGCTTACCTATATGCGACGCGCACGCTCCGCGAGGAGGGTTTCCACCCCTCGACTGCGCGGTCGCCATGAAGTCCCAGTTCAACGCCGTGGCGCATATAGGCAAGCAGAGCAAAGGCGGTGAGTGGCCCGGGCGGGACACTGCGGCCCGTAACGCCCTGTTACTGGTATCACCCATGGGCCATCTGGGCATCCATCGTCACCTACTGTCAGCCTGGCAACTCCGGGCCGCCGTCGAGCAGGGCGGCCAGCAGGTCCCCGTACTCCTCGACCCGGGTCAGCACCTCGGCGGCGGTGAACTGGCGGACGGCCGGTTTCCGGCCGCGGGCGCCGGCCTCGACCTCGTCCCAGGTCAGCGGCGTCGACACCGACGGCACCGACTGGGCCCGCAGCGAGTACGGAGCGACCGTGGTCTTCGCCGCGTTGTTCTGACTCCAGTCGATGAAGACCTTGCCGGGGCGCAGGTTCTTCGCCATCTTCGACACGATCAGCTTCGGGTGCTCCTGCTCCAACTCCTGGGCGATCCGCCGGGCGTACGCGGAGACGTCGTCGGAGGACTGGGTGCCGGCGATCGGGCAGCAGAGTTGCATGCCCTTCTTGCCGGACGTCTTCGGGTACGAGTCGATGCCGTCGTCGGCGAGCCGATCGCGCATCAGCACCGCCACCGGGCAGCACTCGGCGAGCCCGGCCGGTGGCCCCGGGTCCAGGTCGACGACCATCATGTCCGGGTGTTGGCCGACCTTCCACTGCGGCGTGTGCAGCTCCAACGCGGCCAGGTTGGCCAGCCAGACCAGGGTGGGCAGGTCGTCGGCCACCACGTAGTCGATCGTCTCCCGACCCTTCGTCGACCCCGGCGCGGGCAGGTTCTCCACCCGCACCCAGTCCGGGGTCGCGGCCGGCGTGTTCTTCTCGAAGAACGACTTGTCGTCGACCCCGTTGGGGAAGCGGATCCGGGTCACCGGCCGGTCCCGCAGGTGCGGCAGCAGCACCGGCGAGATCCGGGTGTAGTAGTCGATGACCTCGCCCTTGGTGAAGCCGGCCGCCGGGTAGAGCACCTTGTCCAGGTTGGAAAGCTCCAGCGGGCGACCCTCGACGTCCACCCGTAGCCGCTCAGCTGGCATCGTCGACCTCCTCGGGAGGCTTGTCCGGGCGCAACCGCAGCACCCGGGGGAAGCGCAGTCGGCCGTCCGGGGTGCGCTGGCCGTACTTCACCTCCACCACCACCCGGGGGCTTGCCCAGATGGCACCCCGCGCATCCTCGCGCGGCACACCCGGCGCGAACGGTGACACGCCGGAGCGCAGCGGCTCCAGCTCGGCGAGGAGCTGCCGTTCGATGGCCGCGCCGATCCCACCGCCGACCCGCCCCCGGTAGACCAACCGGCCGTCCGGGCCGGGCACGCCGACCAGCAGCCCGCCGATCCGACGCGCGCCCGGTCGCCAACCGCCGATGACGAAGTCGCCGGTCACCTCCAGCTTGACCTTCACCCAGTCCGGCGAGCGCACCCCCGGGCGGTAGACGGCACCGACCCGCTTGGCCATGACGCCCTCCAGACCGTGCTCCCCGGCGGCCTCGTAGGTGGCCGGGCCGTCGGCGAAGACCGGCGGCACCGCCCAGCGGAGACCACCGAGGGCGAGCGTGTCCAGGGCCTCCCGGCGGCGCTCGTACGGCCAGCCGGTCAGGTCGTCGCCGTTGAGGCGGAGCACGTCGAAGATCATGTACGTCACCGGCATGACCGCGGCCAGCCGGGCCGCCTTGGCCCGGTCCCGTACGTGCATCCGCTCGGCCAACGCGGTGAACGACGGCTGCCCGCCCTGGCCGAGCAGCACCACCTCGCCGTCGAGCAGGGCGTCGTCGACCTGCTCGGGCAGGGTGGCCAACTCGGGGTACGCGGCGGTGATCTCCACGCCGGAGCGGGCGTACAGGTGCTGGTCGCCGCCGCGGATGTCGGCCAGCGCGCGAACCCCGTCCCACTTGAACTCGTACGCCCAGCCGGCACCCGCCGGGAGCGGCCCGGTCATCGCGAGCATCGGCTTGAGCGGCGCGCCGGGCACGACCCGACTGTAGTAGCAGGCCGAACACCTCGCGTCATGTTCTTTCGGATGCGAGCATGGTCGATACCGGGGAAGGGAGCGCAGGATGCGTGCCATCTGGAAGGGAGCCGTGTCGTTCGGGCTCGTCTCGATCGGGGTGAAGCTCTACTCCGCGACCGAGGAGAAGGACATTCGGTTCCACCAGGTGCACCGTGCGGACGGTGGCCGGATCCGCTACAAGCGCACCTGCTCGGTCTGCGGCGAGGAGGTCACCTACGACGACATCGCCAAGGGCTACGACATCGGCGGCGGCGAGATGGTGATCCTCACCGACGAGGACTTCGCCGACCTGCCGTTGACCAGCTCCCGCGCGATCGACGTGCTGGAGTTCGTGCCGGCCGAGCAGGTCGACCCGATCCTTTACAACAAGGCGTATTTTCTCGAGCCGGAGGGCACGGCCACCAAGCCTTACGTGCTGCTGCGCGACGCGCTCATCGACTCGGAGCGGGTGGCCATCGTCAAGGTGGCGTTGCGCCAGCGGGAGCAGCTCGCCACGCTGCGGGTCCGCGAGGGTGTACTGCTGCTCAACACCATGCTCTGGCCGGACGAGATCCGTACCCCCGATTTTGGTTTCCTCGACGAGGATCTCAAGGTGCGCCCGCCGGAGTTGGCGATGGCCAGTTCCCTGATCGACTCGATGACCGGCGAGTTCGAGCCGGACGTCTTCACCGACGACTACCGGGCCGCGTTGCAGGAGGTCATCGACGCCAAGGTGGAGGGTCGGGAGGTCGTCCAGCCGGAGGAGGCCGAGGAGGCCCCGGCCGCGGCGGTGGACCTGATGGCCGCGTTGAAGGCCTCGGTGGAGCGGGCCAAGGCGGCCCGCGGCGAGCCAGCCGCCCGTGGTGGCGGCGGTGGCGGCGGTGGCGAGCCGACACCCATCTCGTCGGCCCGGTCGGCACAGAAGGCGGCGGAGAAGAAGGCGGCCAAGGCCCCGGCGAAGAAGACCGCGACGAAGAAGACGGCCGAGAAGAAGGCCGCCGAGCCGGCGAAGAAGACCGCCGCCAAGAAGACCACCGCGAAGAAGGCGGAGCCGGCGAAGAAGACGGCCGCCCGCAAGGCCGCACCCCGCAAGAGCGCCTGACCGGGTACGGCAGCGACGGCGGTGTCCGCCCGGTTGGGTACGCTCCGCCGGCCGCTGGCCACCGGAGGAGCCCTCATGTACACCCCTGACCTGGACCGGTTGTTGACGTCCGGCGCCCGTTTCACCGACCAGCACGGCGCGTACCTGATCGAGGTCCACCCGGCGGGCGACGTCGTGCTGCCCACCGGCCAGGTGGTCGGGTGCGACCCGCTGGTCTGCCCGGAGGCCGAGCCGTTCACGGTGACCGTGCCGCCGGGGCGGTATGCCGCCCGCGCCTGGGTGGCCGTGGTGCTCCGGGAGGACGCCGAGGTGGACCGGCGGGTGGCCGCGTTCCAGTTGCTGGTCTCCGACGAGCCGACCACCCGCTGGGAGTTGGCCGTGGCAGGCGACCAGGACGTCGCCACCCTCGGTGCGGACGACTACTTCGGGTACGGGGTGGACGCCGGTGCCGGCACCCTCGCCGACCCGACCGCGCTCAGTGTCCTGGAAGGCTGGGACTACGACCAGGTCGAGCAGGTCTTCATCCCCGACAGGCTGCCGTCGTCCCCGGTCCCGGGGCTGATCACCGCTGTCCTGGACGAGGCCAGCGGCGCCAACGTCGTCACCGTGGCCACCGGTTGGGGCGACGGCTGCTACGGCACCTGGATCGGCCGTGCCGTCGACGGCCGGGTCACCTCGTTCGTGACCGACTTCATGGTCGTCCCGGAATAACCGACCGGGAACAGACCGGAACTGACGCGCTGGGCGATCCGCCACGTCCGCGGCGGGCACGGTGGGCCGTGGTGCGGGTACCGTGTGCGTCGGCTTTCCCCCCGGCACCGGGTGCCGGCCACACTTCGCAGCAGGGAGTCGACGACGTGAGCGAGCGGACGCAGCAGACGGGCCCGGACCAGAGCCCGGCAACCAAGTCGGGGCGCCGGCTGGCCGCCCAGTTGGCGGCGAAGAAGGCCGCCGACCGGAAGCGTAAGCGCAACGCGGTGATCAGCGGCCTCGCCGCCGTCGCCGTTGCCGGGGTGCTGATCGGCGTCTTCGTGACGATCGGTGGCGGGGGCGACGACAAGCCCAAGAACCAGGCCGACGCGACCCCGTCCGCGACCGTCCCGGCCCCCGACGAGCCCGCCGCGCCGCCCGCCCCGCAGCTGCCCGCGGACGCCGATCCGGCGCTGAAGACCAAGCCGACGGTGAAGCCGGGCACGGGCGAGCTCAAAAAGCTCGCGGTCACCCCGTTGATCAAGGGGACCGGCCCGGCCGTCAAGAAGGGCCAGAACATCACCACCAACTACGTGGGGGTGTTCTTCAAGGACGGCAAGGAGTTCGACTCCTCCTGGAAGGGCGGGCAGCCGGTGACTTTCCCGATCGGCGTCGGCCAGGTCATTCCCGGCTGGGACCAGGGCCTGGTCGGCGTGACGGTGGGCAGCCGGGTGCAGCTCGACATCCCGGGCGAGCTGGGCTACGGCAACGACCCGGCCGCCGCCGGTGGGCGCCCGACCGGCCCGCTGCGCTTCGTGGTGGACGTGATCGCCGCCCAGTGATCCCGTCCGGATCGCCCCGGTTGTCGACGGGGCGCGATGGAGTTGTTCACATGGGGCTTCCGGCCCGTCACCCAGCGGCAGTAGGTTCGGCGTCACCCCGGGCGGTTCGCCGCCCGGGGTGAGATCGGGGACTCCGACGCGGAGGTGCAGATGACGGCGCTGGACGAGCCTGGGCGGACCGCCCGGTCGATGTGGGCGTACTTCGAGCCGGTGCACGCGGTCACCTACCTGCACCCCCGGGCCCGCGCCGCGTACGAGGCGGTCGGCTTGCGCGGCTACTGGCGTGGTTACTTCGCCGGCCGGGCCGCGCCGCTGGGCGCCACCGAGGCGGCCCCGGTGATCGCCGCCTTCTTCAACTTCGCGCCGCCGATGGTGGCCCGTGCGCTGCCGGCGGTGTGGCGGTTGGCCACCCCGCCGGAGGCTTTGCGCGTCCGACTGACAGGTGCCGTGCAGGCGCTCGCCGAGCTGACCTACGAGCTGCCGGAGTCGCACCTGGCGGAGGCCGCCGACCTGCTGGAACGGGCCGCCTCGGCGGCGCAGACCGCCGGCCGGGTGCTCGGCGCGGCCAACGCGGCGCTGCCGGTCGGGGAATATCCGCTGGCGCGGCTCTGGCAGGCCGCCACCACGCTGCGCGAACACCGGGGCGACGGGCACGTGGCGGCGCTGGTGGCCGCCGGGTTGGACCCGGTGGAGACGTTGACCTGGCGGGTCGCGTTGGACGGTTCTTCGCCGCAGTACCTGCTGGGCCGGGGCTGGTCCGAGGAGCAGTGGCAGGCCGCCCGCGAGCGGCTGACGCGGCGGGGCTGGCTGACCGGCGACGGCGCGCCCGCCGAGCACGGCCGGGCCGAGTTCCAGGCCGTCGAGGACGCCACCGACCGGGCCGCCGCGCACCCGTGGCAGGCGCTCGGCGCCCCCGGCACGGACCGGCTCCGGGAGCTGCTGGAGCCGATCGCCCGGTCCGGCCACACCCTGCTGCCCGAGAGCAGCCCGCTCGGCCTGCCCGCGCTGCCCGGCTGACCCGGCGCCCACCGGTCAGGCAGGATGGGCCCGTGACAGATGCGGTGGTCTTCGACCTGGACGGCGTGATCGTGGATTCCGAGCCGGTGTGGGAGGAGGTCCGCCGGGCGTACGTGGCGACGCACGGCGGGACGTGGCAGCCGGACACCCAAAAACGGCTGATGGGGATGAGCACCGGCGAGTGGGCCCACTATCTCAGCGGCGAGCTGGGCGTCGGGCGCACCGCCGAGCAGGTCGCCGTCGAGGTGGTCGAGGAGATGACTCGACGCTACCGGGCCCACGTACCCCTGATCGCCGGCGCCGATGAGGTCGTCCGCCGGCTGGCCGGGCGGTGGCCGCTGGGGTTGGCCAGTTCGTCGCCGACCCGGCTGATCGAGGCGGCGCTGGCCGCCACCGGCCTGACCGACGCGTTCGGCGCGACCCTGTCCACCGAGCAGACCGAGCGGGGCAAGCCCGCACCCGACGTCTACCTGAACGTCGCCGAGCGCCTCGGCGTCGACCCGGCCCGCTGTGTGGCAGTGGAGGACTCGTCGAACGGGGTGCGGTCGGCCGCCGCGGCGGGGATGCGGGTGGTGGCCGTGCCACACGGCTCGTATCCCCTGGACCCGGATGCCGCCCGGCTGGCCGTGGTGACGGTGGGGTCGATCGGTGAGCTGACCCCGGAGCTGGTGGACAGCCTGGGTTGACGCCAGCCGAGGGGGGTAGAGACCACGCATGAGAGCCATCGTGTACGAGCACACCGGCGACCCTTCGGTGCTGAAACTGGTCGACCGGCCGGTGCCGACACCCGGGGCGGGTGAGGTTCTGGTGCGGGTGGCGGTGTCGGGGGTCAACCCGACCGACTGGAAGTCCCGCCGCTCCTCCGCGCCGCAGGGCTGGCAGATTCCCGGGCAGGACGGCGCGGGCGTGGTGGAGGCGGTCGGCGAGGGGGTCGACCCGGACCTGATCGGTGAGCGTGTCTGGATCTGGGAGGCCGCCTGGCAGCGGCCGTGGGGCACGGCGGCGGAATACACGCTGGTGCCGGTGCGTCAGGCGGTCCGTCTCGGTGCCGCCTCGTTCGAGGTGGGGGCCGCCCTGGGCATCCCGTTCCTCACCGCGCACCGCTGCCTGACCGCCGGCGAGTTCATGCCGGACACGCTGCGCGCCGGTGCGTTGGCCGACCACACCGTGCTGGTGCAGGGCGGGGCGGGTGCGGTCGGCAATGCGGCGATCCAGCTCGCCCGGTGGGCCGACGCCACGGTGGTCGCCACGGTGAGCAGCGCCGAGAAGGCCCAGCTCGCGGCGGCGGCCGGTGCTTCGTACGTGGTGAACTACCGCGAGCAGGACGTGGTCGCGGAGGTCCGCAAGATCGCCCCCGACGGGGTCCACACGATCGTGGAGGTCGCTCCGGCGACGAACGCGGCGATGGACGTGCAGGTGCTGCGGCACGGCGGCGCGGTCTGCATGTACGCCGACGACGGCGGCGACGAGGTGACCATCCCGATCCGGGCGATGATGGTGCCGAACGCGCGCTGGCAGTTCGTGCTCGTCTACACCGAGCCGAAGGCGGCCAAGGCGCAGGGGGTCAAGGACGTGGCCGCGGCGGCCACCCAGGGCGGCATCCGGGTCGGTGCCGATGCCGGCCTGCCGCTGCACCGCTACTCCCTGGCCGAGACGGCCGCGGCGCACCAGGCGGTGGAGGACTCGGCGGTGGGCAAGGTGCTGGTCACCACCAGCGACGCCTGATCGGGTCGCCGACCATCTGATTTCCCCATCATCAGGACAGAAGCGAATAAGTTTCGCAACAATGACTGTGCGGGTCGCCCCGCGTGGAACGGGCGGCCCCGGCGCGGTGCGAACGCCGGGGCCGCCCCTGCGGAGGAATGTCCAGCAGCACTCCACCGCCAGCGGCGACAGTGCCGGGCAAGACGTTACGGCGCTGCCAACTCCCGGACGGTCAGCTCGCCCTCGGCGTACCGCGAACGGACGACCTTCTTGTCGAACTTGCCCACGCTCGTCTTCGGCACCGAGTCGATGAACGCCCAGCGCTCCGGCAACTGCCAGCGCGCCACCGAGCCGGCCAGGAAGTCGCGCAGCTCCTCGGCCGTCACCGAGGCACCTTCCCGGACCACCACGGTGGCCAGCGGTCGCTCGTCCCACCGCTCGTCCGGCACACCCACCACGCACGCCTCCAGCACCGCCGGGTGACCCATCAGCGCGTTCTCCAGCTCCACCGACGAGATCCACTCACCACCGGACTTGATCACGTCCTTGGCGCGGTCGGTCAGCGTGATGTACCCGTCCGGCGAGAGGGTGCCCACGTCGCCGGTACGCAGCCAGCCGTCCCGGAACTTCTCCTCGTCCGGGGTGTCGTCGCCGACGTACCGTGCGGTCACCCACGGCCCACGGACCTCCAGCTCACCCACGGCCTCGCCGTCGGCGGGCAACTGCTCGCCGGCCGGCCCAACGATCCGCGCCCGCACACCCGCCGGCACCCGCCCCTGCGTGTAGCGGTAGCGCCACGCCTGCTCGCCCGTCGCACCGGCGGGCGGACGCGAGATCGACCCCAGTGGGGACATCTCGGTCATCCCCCAGGCGTGGATGACGTCGATCCCGTGCCGCTCGTCGAACGCGTGCATCAGCGCCGGCGGGCAGGCCGAGCCACCGACGATCACCTCGGTGAGCGAGGACGTGTCCACGTCGTGGCTGTCCAGGTAGGCCAGCAGGTCGGTCCAGATGGTCGGCACCGCCCCGGCCAGGGTGGGCCGCTCGGCGGCGATCATCTCGGCGATCGGCGCGGCCTGGAGGAACCGGTCCGGCATGATCAGCGAAGAGCCGGAGAGGAAGGCCGCGTACGGCAGACCCCACGACATGGCGTGGAACATCGGCACGATGGCCAACTCCCGATCGGTCGGCCCGAGACCGAAGCCCTCCGGCAGGCAGACCTGCAACGAGTGCAGGTAGATGGACCGGTGCGAGTAGGCCACACCCTTCGGGTTGCCCGTGGTGCCCGAGGTGTAGCAGAGCGCCGCGGCGTCGTGCTCGTCCACCTCGGGCCAGTCGAAGACGTCCGGCCGGTCGGCGAGCAGCGCGTCCCAGTGGTGCACGGTGATCCGGTCACCGGCGGCCGCCACCAGCGGCGCCGGGTCACCGCCACCGACCACCACCACGTGCCGCACCGTGGCCAGCTCACCGATCACCCGGGCCAACAGCGGGATGAGCGTGCTGTCGACGAGCACCACCCGGTCCTCGGCGTGGTTGGCGATGTAGACGACCTGGTCGGGAAAGAGTCGGATGTTGAGCGTGTGCAGCACCGCACCCATGCTCGGCACCGCGAAGTAGGCGACCAGGTGCTCGCTGTTGTTCCACATGAAGGTGGCGACCCGCTCGTCGCCGGTCACCCCACACTCGTCGCGCAGCGCATGGGCCAGCCGGGCGGCCGTGCGGCCCACCTCGGCGTACGTCATCCGGCGGGGCTCGGCGCCCGTCCAGGTGACCACCTCGGCGGTGCCGTGCACTCCTGCGCCGTGCTCGAGGATCCGGGAGACCTGCAGAGGGGCGTCCATCATCGTGCTACGCATGGGTAACAAGCTAGTGTCGGCGGTCACACGTTGGGAACCCCCGTAAATTGGCGCAGGTGAGCATCTCCTGGGCCGACTCGTACGTTGGGCAGTTGCGCGCGCTAGCCGGGGACCGGACGCTGATGTTCGTCGGTGCCCGCGCCGTGGTCAGCGACAACGCCGGACGCATCCTGCTGATCCAACGCTCGGACAACGGCCAGTGGGCCATGCCGGCCGGGGCGATGGAGTTGGGCGAGTCGATAGCCGACTGCGCGGTCCGCGAGGTCCGCGAGGAGACCGGGTTGCGGGCGCTGCGGGTCTGCGCGTTCGCCCTCTACACCGGCCCGGACCGGACGAGCACCAACATGTACGGGCACACCTACCAGGTCTTCACCACGGCGTTCAAGGTGGAGGAGTGGGACGGGCAACTGGCCCGGGTCACCGACGAGACCACCGACGCCGGCTTCTTCCCCCGCGACCGGTTCCCCGCCCCGCTCTCCGCCTCGGTCACCGAGACCCTGGCCGACCTGGACGTCTTCGAGCAGACCAACCGGCTCATCCTGAAGTAGGGGCGGCCCCGGGGCCGTGCCTCACCGAGACTCGGCCCCGGGCCGTGCGTTACTGCGGCAGGCGCGTCCCGGCGAAGAACCCCTCCTGGATCCAGTTCGGGTACGCGACCGGCAGCTTGGTGGCCTCGTCCAGCTCGCCGAGGTCCTGCTCGGTCAGGGTGAGATCCGAGGCGGCGATGTTGTCCACCAACTGCTCCTGCTTGCGGGCACCGACGATCACGCTGGTCACGGCGGGCCGCGACAGCAGCCAGGCGACCGCCACCCGGGCCGGGCTGACCCCGTGCCGCTCGGCGACGCCCCTGAGCACGTCGACGACGCCGAAGGCGTGCTCGGGGTCGAACGGCGTGAAGCTGGAGTAACCGGGCTGGGCGCTGCGCGCGCCACTGTCGGCGACGGCGCCGTCCCGGCTGACCTTGCCGGAGAGGAAGCCACCGGCGAGCGGGCTCCAGACGGTCAGCCCGACACCCTCGTTGAGCGCCATCGGCACCACGTCGCGTTCCACGTCCCGGCCCAGCAGCGAGTAGTACTCCTGCACCGAGACGAAGCCGGCCAGCTTCTCGCGGGCGGAGATGCCGAGCGCCTTGGAGATCTGCCAGGCGGCGAAGTTGGCGGCGCCGATGTAGCGGACCTTGCCCTGCCGGACCGCGTCGTCCAGCGCGCGCAGCATCTCCTCCATGGGAGTGATCTGGTCGAAGTTGTGGATCTGGTAGAGGTCGATGTGATCGGTGCCCAGCCGACGCAGGCTGTCCTCCAGGTTCTGCATGATGTGCAGCCGGGAGGTGCCGACGTCGTTCGGGCCGGGCCCCGTGCGGGAGTGCACCTTGGTGGCCAGCACCACGTCGCGACGCCGCTTGCCGAGCGCCTGGCCGAGCAGTTCCTCGCTCTCGCCATCGCTGTAGCCGTCGGCGGTGTCGACGAAGTTGACCCCAGCGTCCAGCGCGGTGTCCACCAGCCGCTGGGCGTCGGGCAGGGACAGCCCGCCGAGGGTGCCCCAGAGCGGGTGGCCGCTGCCACCGAAGGTCATCGCGCCGAGCGAGATCTCCGAGACGTACACCCCGGTGGTGCCCAGCAGTCGGTACTTCACGTGTGTCGCTCCTCGTGGTGCGCGGTTCGGAGGCCGCGAGCGGGCGCTCCCTGGTCACTATGTCGGACACTGTGTCCGGCAACGAGCGTACGTCGCCCGTCGAGCACCTGGCCACCTAGGATTCCGGCTATGCCCTCGATCACCCGCCGCCGTCCGAGCAACCCCGACGGGCGTGCCGCCGTCGAAGCACGGGTGTTGGCGGCCACCGAGCGGCTACTCCAGCAGGGGGCTCGCTTCACCGACCTCGGCGTCCAGCGGATCGCCGCCGAGGCCGGGGTGGCGAGGTCGACCTTCTACACCCACTTCCGGGACAAGAGCGAGCTGCTCATGCGCCTCGCCGGGACCATGCGGGAGAGCTCCTTCGGCCGTACCGGCGAGTGGAGCCCCAGCGCACCTGGCGATCCGCTGGCGGTGCTGACCGAGATCTTCGCCGACGTGATCCGGATCTACCGGACATACGCCCCGGTGCTGGCGGCGATCAACGAGGTCGCCGCGTACGACGAGGTGGTCCGGGAGTACTGGGCGGCGGGGTTGGAGCAGTTCGTCACCCGTACCGTCGACGTGCTCCGGATCGAACAGCAGGCCGGGCGTACCCCCGCCGACCTGGACGTGACGACGGCCAGCCGGCTGATCGTGGTCGGCGGCGACCGCTTCCTGGCCGACCACGTCAGCACGACCTCGGCCGACCCCGAGACCGACGCGGCGGCCGCCCGGGAGTTGGCCGCGACCTGGTGGTACGGCGTCTACCGCCGCCCCGCCTGACCACCGCGGTCGACTCAGGCCGCGGTGGGGCCGAACTGTTCGGTGAAGCGACCGGTGAACAGGTCCACGCCCTTGTACTCGGCGACCGTCGCGGCAGGGACGACGGCCGGGCCGTCGGGCGTGGGCAGCTGGCCGACACCGTGTCGCGACCCGAGCGGGATCAGGATCATGGGATGGGGCATCGGTTGGTAGGTGGCCGTCGGCTGTCCGCCACCCAGCTGCGCGGTGATGTTCCGCGCCACGACCTCGGCGTGCTGCAACGCGTACGCGGCCATCTTGTCCTCTGTGACATCGGTGAGGTCGCCGATCGCGTAGACGTGCTCGAGGATGTCGCCGGACCCGCGCACGTTGAGAGTTTCCGTGACCGCTACCTGCCCCCGCGGGGTGAGCGTCGTCAGTCGGCCGTCGCCGAGGTAGGCACTGTTGGTCCGCAGACCAAAGGCACGGAACCAGATGTCGGCGGTGATCTCGTCGCCGTCGGTGGTGGTGGCCGTGACGGTCGCGGCCCGATTGGCGTCGGTCGTCAACGGTGCGGCCAGGCTGGTGCCCAGCCGCACCTGGATGCCCAGCTCGTCGAGCTGCCGGTGCAGGTCATCGCGCATCTCGGGCGTGAAGCCGGGCAGCAGCTGCTCGGCCGGATCGACGAGGGTGACGAGCTTGTCCGGCCAGACCTCCTTGATCTCACCGGCCAGTTCCAATCCGACCGGCCCGGCGCCGAGGATCAGGACCCGCCCGGCGCTGGCCAACTCCTTGTTGGTCTGACGCAGGTCGTCGAGCGCCGCGTCGATGGAGTCGGCGTTGAGCCTGGCCGGGTAGGCGTAACTGGAACCGGTGGCCAGCACCAGATAGTCCGCCGCGACACGCTGACCCGAGGCCAGCGTGACACCACCGGAATCCACCGAGACCACTCGATCCCGGATCACCGTGCCCCGGGTGAGCACCGTGTCGAAGGGAAAGAAGATATTGCCTGCCCACTCGGGCCGGACCAGCGCCCGCAGCGCCCCGGCGACGTTGACGAACGCGTCCCGAGGATCGATGAGGACGACATCGGCCACCAACTCCAGCGCCTTGGCGACCGCCGTACCCCCGTAACCGCCGCCGACGACCACAACCGTACGACTCATGACTCAACTCCAACCGACCAGAACCTCCGCTCGACAGCTGTCGAGCGCCTCCCCTCACGGTCGTCAGTTGGCAGCAGCCCAGGGAGACCGGACCGAGGCTGGTAGTGGCAGGGACACCATCCGATCGGCCGGCGTTGCTACGTTCGGATGGTGAGCGACAACGAGCTTGGCTTGTTCCTGCGCCTCCACCGGGAAGCGGTGACACCGGCCGAGGTGGGGCTCCCCGCCGGGCCGCGCCGCCGCGCCCCGGGACTACGCCGATCCGAGGTGGCGGCCCTCGCCGACGTGAGCGTCGAGTACGTCACGAGACTCGAACAGGGCCGCGACCGTCGACCGTCCCCGCAGGTGCTCGCCGCGCTCGCCAGCGCACTCCGGTTGAACTGGCACGAACGCGCCCACCTGCACCACCTCACCAAGGCGGCCGATCCCAGTTACAACTGCCGGGGCCGCATCCCCCCGAGCGGCGAGGTACGTCCGACCGTGCGGGCGCTGCTCGACCGTCTCGAACCCGCACCGGCGGTGCTGCTCAACCGGCTCAGCGACGTCCTCGCCCACACCGCCGGGTACGTGCGGCTGGTCGGTCCGATCGGTCTGCTGGACGCGACGACGGCCAACCTCGCCCGGTTCATCCTCACCGACGCCCGGGCTCGCAGCGCGTACCCCGACTGGGACCACCTGGCCGACGAGCAGGTCGCCGCCCTCAAACAAGGTCCGTTCCGGGCCTACCCGCCGATGGCCGCCCTGGCCGACGAGCTGACCATCACGGCGGGCGACGCCTTCACCCGGCGCGTCGACACCGTGCCCAGCCTGCCGAAGGCCAGCGGCATCTTCCGGCTGGCCCATCCCGAGGCGGGTCTGCTCCGGCTCGCGTACGAGACCCTCGAACTTCCGGCGGACGACGACCAACGTCTGATCGTGTACCTGCCCGCCGATGCGGCGACCTCCGACGCGCTCGACCGCCTCAACAGTCAACACCCGCAGCCGCTCCGCCTCGTGGCCGGATGACGTCGACCGCCCCGGAGCAGTCCGGGGCGGTCGGTGTCGAGACACTCAGATCATCGTCTGGGACTTGGCCTCCATGTCGGCGGCGGCCTCCTCCTTGGACTCGCGGGTCAACGGCTTGCCGCCCGGGGCCGGAGCCTCACCGCCGAGCGGGTCGGCGCCGCCGGTGGCACCCTGCGGGCCGGCACCCCGCAGTTGCGTGTTCGGCAGCGTCAGGGTGACCACCACCGCCACGATCGCGATCAGGCCGGCGGTCAGGAAGACCATGTCCAGCGCGTCGACGAAGGCACCCTGGATGGCCGCGCGTACCGGCCCCGGCAGGGCCAGGATGGTGGCCGGATCGTTGATCGAGATGTTGGTGCCGCCACTGGCCGCCACGGCGGCCTGCTCCTGCGGCGGCAGCTGCGCGATCGCGCCGGGCAGCCGGTCACCCAACCCGCTGGTCAGCCGGGACGAGAGCACCGTGCCGAGGATCGCCACCCCGAACGACCCGCCCAGTGACCGGAAGAAGGTCGCCGAGGAGGTGCCGGCACCCAGGTCGCGGACGGAGACCGCGTTCTGCACCGCCAGGATCAGCGACTGCATGCACAGGCCCAGCCCGATGCCGATCACCACCATGTACCCGAACGCGACCCAGAGGGAGGTGCCCACCTCCAGCTGGGTGAACAGGAACATGCCGACCAGCAGGGTCACCGAGCCGGCCACCGGGAACCACTTGTACCTGCCGATCCGGGTCATCGCGCGACCGGTCAGGATCGAGGTGATGATGATGCCGGCCATCATCGGCAGCATCAGCAGACCGCTGCGGGTCGGCGAGGCGCCCTTGACGATCTGCAGGTAGAGCGGGATGAAGATGATCGAACCGAACATCACCAGACCGATGACGAGCAGTGCCGCGTTGGCCAGGGCGAAGGTGGCGCTGCGGAACAGCCGCAGCGGCAGGATCGGCTCCGCCACCCGGGCCTCCTGCAGGACGAACAGCACCCCCAGCACCGCACCGACGACGAAGAGCGTGATGATCACACCTGAGCCCCAGGCGTACTCGTTGCCACCCCAGCTCAACGCCAACAGCAGGGAGCTCACCCCAGCGACCAGCAGACCGGCACCGAGCCAGTCGATCGAGTGGTCCCGGCGTTCGAACGGGATCAGCCGCATCACGTGGTAGCAGACCACGATCGCCAGGACCGCCAGCGGCACGTTGATGTAGAAGATCCACCGCCAGTCGGTCTCCGCGAAGTACCCACCGACAAGCGGCCCCGCCACCGACGAGATCCCGAAGACCGCACCGAAGAGCCCCTGGTAGCGGCCACGCTCCCGGGGTGACACCACGTCCGAGATGATGGTGAACGCGAGGGTCAGCAGACCACCGGCGCCGAGACCCTGGATGCCCCGGGTGACGATCAGCTGGGTCATGTTCTGCGACAGCCCGGCCAGCAGCGACCCGACCAGGAACGTGCCGATCGAGAAGAGGAAGACCGGACGACGCCCGTACAGGTCGGCCATCTTGCCGTACAGCGGTGTCGACGCCGTCGACGCGAGCAGGTACGCGGTGACCACCCACGAGTAGTGGTTGATCCCGCCCAACTCCCCGACGATGGTGGGCAGGGCCGTACCGACGATGGTCTGGTCGAGTGCGGCCAACAGCATGCCGGTCATCAGGCCGAACATGAGCAGCCGGATCTGCTGACGATTCAGCACCGGCGCGGCGGAGGCATCGCTGGTCATGTGCCCGTCTATCCCGCAAGCCGCAAAACATGCACCCAACCCCCAAAAAACCCCACCCCACCCCCACCCCCACCCCCACCCCCACCCCACGCGGCGTTGATCATGGAGTTATTGCCACGACACGCCGAGCTGGAGGGCAATAACCCCATGATCAACGGGGCGGGGGGGGTGGGGTGGGGGGTGGGGTGGGGGCGCTGTTAGGCGGCGAAGGTTTTGGTGATCTGGGCGCAGAAGGCGGGGAGGTCGTCGGGGTTGCGGCTGCTGGTCAGGTTGCCGTCGGTTACGCACTCCTCGTCGACCCAGGTGGCGCCGGCGTTGGTCAGGTCGGTACGAAGGGTCGGCCAGGACGTGATTCGTCGGCCGCGCACCACGTCCGCCTCGATCAGCGTCCACGGACCGTGACAGATCACCCCGACCGGCTTGCCCGCGTCGAAGAACGCCTTCACGAAGCGCACCGCGTCCGGGTCGCCGCGCAGGAAGTCCGGGTTCGCGACGCCGCCGGGGAGCACCAGCGCGTCGTAGCCGGCGGCGTCCGCCTTGTCCGCGGTCACCTCCACGTCGTACGTCTTCGACTGGTCCAGGTGGTTGAAGGACTGGATGGACCCGGGCTTGAGCGAGACCAACTCGACTGTCGCGCCGGCGTCCTCGACCGCCGCACGCGGCTGGACGTACTCGACCTCCTCGACGCCGTCGGCGGCCAGGAAGGCGATCCGCTTGCCCTGCAGTGTCGTTGCCATCTCGGTACGTCTCCTTTCCGGGGATACCGCAATTTCCTTCCCGGCTCCGCACGTCCGAAACGACCCAGCCGGGCAGCAACGGCACGGTGGTGACACAGCCGCAGGTCAGGCACGGGCCAGGTTTGGCCCGGGGGGCGCTGGGGACCCGGGGAGGCATGGCAGGAGCAGCAGCGGAACAGCGCCGGCTCGCCACCGTCGTGGAGAGCTGGCTGGAACGCCCAGTCCTGATCGTCGGTGACGCCATGTTGGACGAGTGGCGCTTCGCCGACTCCGAGCGGCTCTGCCGGGAGGCGCCCGCACCGGTCCTCACCCTGCGCCGACGGATCTCCGCCGCCGGTGGGGCCGCGAACACCGCGGTCAACGTCGCCGCTCTCGGCGGCCGGGCGGTGCTGGTGGCACCGGTGGGCGCGGACGTGGCCGGCGACGAGCTGCACGACTGTCTGGACCGCGCGGGCGTCTGGGACCGGACCGTGAACCAGCCCGGGCGGCCCACCCCGGTGAAGCGGCGGATGTTGGCCGGCAACCAGATCCTGTTGCGGGAGGACTCCGGCGACGCGGACGACGCGCTCGACCCGGAGGGCGTGACCCGGCTGCTCACCGCCCTGAGCTGCGCCACCGAGGAGCTGCGCGCCGCCGCCGGTGGGGAGGCGCCCACCCTGGTGGTCTGCGACTACGGCCTGGGGGCGCTGCCCGCCCCGGTGCGCGCGTGGCTGGTCGAGCAACGCGAGCGGTACGCCACTGTCGCGCTGGACGCCCACGACCTGGCCGACTGGCGGGGCCTCGCGCCGACGGTGGTCACGCCGAGCTTCGCCGAGGCGACCCGGCTGCTGGCCCGAGCCGGCGGCGCGACCCGACCGACCACCGGCATCGACCTGCACCTGGAACACCCGCACGGCGACCCGTCCGACGGCCCGTCCGAACTGAGCGTGGGCGCGGCACCCGGCGGGGTACGCACCGACGAGGTCACCGAGAACCACCCGGGGCCGGTCGGTGAGCCCACCCCGGGCGAGGGCCGGGTGGCTCTCACCGGCGACGGGCTCAGCGTCACCGGCACCGGCGTCACCGTGAACACCCGGGCCGGTGAGGGCGTCGACCGGGCGGTCCTGGCGGAGTCGCGCCTCGCGGAGCTGCGCGCGCACACCGGCGCCGACGTGGTCGCGGTAACCCTGGACACCGAGGGGGCGGTGGTCGGTGGCGCCGACGGGGAGCCACGGCGCAGCCACAGCACCCCGGTCCCGGCGAGCCACGCCGTGGGTGCCGGTGACGCGTACCTGGCGGCGATGACGTTGGCCCTGGCCGCCGACGCGCCGCTGCCCACCGCCGCGCAGCTCGCCCAGTTGGCGGCCACCATCACCGTCTCCGACACCGGCACCTGCGTGTGCCGGCGGGAGGATCTGCTCGCCGCACTCGACCAACCAACCGAGACCGTGAGCCATCCCGCGTTGGTGGGCAGCGACGAGTTGGACGCGATCGTCGCCGAGTACCGCGAGGCGGGACGGTCGGTGGTGTTCACCAACGGCTGCTTCGACGTGCTGCACCGGGGGCACGTGCGCTACCTGGAGCAGGCCCGCGCGTTGGGTGACCTGCTGATCGTGGCGGTCAACTCGGACGGCAGCGTACGCCGCCTGAAGGGCCCGGACCGGCCGGTCAACCCGGTCGAGGACCGGGGAGCCCTGCTCGCCGCGCTCGCCTGTGTGGACCATGTGGTGGTCTTCGAGGAGGACTCGCCCGCCGCGCTGATCGAGGCGGTCCGGCCGGACATCTACGTCAAGGGCGGGGACTACCCGCCGGAGCTGGTGCCGGAGGCGCCGCTGGTGCGCCGGCTGGGTGGCCAGGTGCACACCCTGGGGTACGTGCCGGACCGGTCCACGTCGGCGATCATCGAGCGGATCCGGTCACACAGCCAGGACCCGTCGCCGCAGACCCCGGACCGGGAGCCCGACCCGTCACTCAGCTCCCGCACCCAGGCGTCGTGAACCGCCCCCTCGACCTCGGCACCCCGGCGGAGTTTCGCGCCGACCGGTTGGTCGACGTGTTGATACCGACCCGGAACCGGCCCGCCGAGTTGGCGGTCACCCTGGGCGGGCTCGCCGCCCAGGACGGCGTACCCGGCTTCGGGGTGGTGGTCAGCGACCAGTCCGACGGGGACCCGGCGTACGCGCATCCCGCCGCGGCCACCATGGTCCGGGCGCTGCGGCATCGCGGTCACCCGGTGCTGCTGACCCGCCGGCTGCCCCGCCGGGGGTTGGCCGAGCACCGGGCGTACCTGCTCGCCGCCTCGACCGCCCGGTACGTCCTCAGCCTCGACGACGACATCTGGCTGGAACCGGGGACACTGCGCCGGCTGGTGACGGCGATCGGCGAGTTGGGCTGCGGCTTCGTCGGCAACGGGGTGCACGGCCTCTCGTACGCCGACGACGTGCGGCCGGACTCGCACGGGCACTACGAGGAGTGGACCGGCTCGCCCACGCCGGAGCGGATCCGACCCGACACCCCGCAGTGGAACCGGGCCCGGATCCACTCGGCGGCCAACCTGCTGCACATCACCGAACACCTGGCGCTGCCGCCGGGTGCCTGGCGGGCGTACAAGGTGTCCTGGATCGGCGGGTGCGTGCTGTACGACCGGGCCAAGCTCGTCGCCGCCGGTGGCTTCGACTTCTGGCGTCGGGTGCAGGAGAAGCACCAGGGCGAGGACGTGGCCGCGCAGCTCGCGGTGTTGGCCCGCGATGGTGGTGCGGGCATCCTGCCCAGCGGCGCCTACCACCTGGAATCTCCCACCACTGTCACCGACCGGGACGTGGAGGCGTGGGAGGTCGTCCTCGCCGACGAGGACACCCCGCAGCCGGCCTGAACTACGGGGTGAGCAGCTCCCGGGCAGCTTCCACCACCTCGATCACCGGGACGTCGGTGACGAAGGAATCCCGGTGCGGGCACTCACCGTCGCCGGGCCGGTGCGGATAGATGCCCGGCGTGCAGTCCACCCCGCACACCGGGCAGTGCACAGTCCACGAGCTGATCGGCCGATGCCGGCCCCGCAGCGGGCTGGCCCCGTTGATCAGGTTGCCGACCCAGAAGATCCCCACCGTGGGCGCACCGACCGCGGCGGCCAGGTGCAGCGGGCCGGTGTCGTTCGAGACGACCAACGCGCAGTCGGCGTAGCAGCCCACCAGCCCGCCCAGGCTGAGCGTGCCCACCTGCGGACGCACCGGCACCGGTGCCGCATCGACCACCCGGTCCACCACCTCCCGCTCGGCGGGCGTACCGGTGACCAGCACCTCGTAGCCGTCCTCGTACAGCGCACCGGCCACCTCGGCGAAGCGCTCGGCAGGCCAGCGGCGGCGGGTGTCGGTGGCGCCCGGATGCAACGCCACCCGGGGCCGCTGCGCCGGGCCGAGCACCCGGGCGGCCTCGGCGCGATCGGCGTCGGTCACCGCGAGCGTCGGCGTGATGGTGGTCGCCGGTGCTCCGACCAGCGCCACCACCTCCAGGTAGCGGATCACCTCGTGCTGGTAGTAGACGTACCGCAGCCACCGGTCCAGTGGCGGCGCGTCGTCGGCGCGCAGACCAACCGTCACCCGGGCCCCGAGCCGACCCATCAGCGGGTTGGAGTTCGCGCCGCCACCGTGGATCTGCACCGCCAGGTCGAAACCCGCACCCGTGGCGGCGGCCACGAAGTCGTCCATCGACGACTCCGCCTCGCCCGGGTCCGGCGCACGGATGCCGGGAGCCGGCGGCACCACCAGCACCCGGTCCACCGGGCCGGGCCGGTCGCGCCAGAGCTTCGCGTGCCACGGCGCTCCGAGCAGCACGATCTCCGCCGCCGGGTACGCGGCACGCAACGCGTCAAGCGCCGGCAGGGCGAAGATGAAGTCGCCGAGTGCGTTGGCGCGCAGCACCGCGATCCGCCGCACGTCTTCGACCCGCTCGCCGGTCGGGCCGAGCAGGGACGGAGTGACCACGCAACCCGCTATGTCCGGTCCACTTCGCCGAAGGTGTCCGGGCGGTGCAGCTCCCGGTCCGCGGCGGGGTCGGCAGGCATCGGCGTACCCGTGGAGGGGGCGCCGGAGCGCGGCCCGGTGCGACCGACGGTGATGGTGCGCGGCGTGGGCCGGGTCGCCCTGGGCAACCGGACCCGGAGCAGGCCGTGGTCCATGACCGCGTCGATGGCCTCCGGGTCGACCCGCGACGGCAGGTTGACGCGGTACTCGAAGCCGCGGGTCTCGAAGCCGCCGGGGATGCCCTGGTCGGCGTTGACCTCGGCCTCGGAGCGGGCCCGTACGCACAACTCGAGGTCGTCCAACTCGACAGCCACCTCCTCCGGTGCCACCCCGGGCAGCCGGACGACGACCTCCCAGCCGTCCGCGGTCTCGGCCAAGTCGACGTCGGACGCGCCGGCCCGGCCACCGACCAGGCGACTCAGCTCGGCGCGCAGCGACTGCAACTCCCCCATCGGGTCCCAGCCCTGCTGCCGGCCGCCCCGCCAGCCCCGACCGAATCCGCCGGCCTGCTGTTCGCTCATCACACCTCTCCGATCCGCTGGGTGGAAGTTTGCGGCCGCAGTGAGCTGGGCGCGTCCAGGCCGGCGTCGCGGTCGACGCCCACACCCAGCCGGTCGACCAACTCGCCACCCAGCCAGGCGCTGATGCCGAGGATCCCCACCGCGACCACCTCGATGGCGACCAGGGCGCCGCCCGCGGCCCGGGAGTCGGCGTTGAGCCGCACGGCCCACACCGCGGCGAAGAGCAGGATCACCGCGACGTTGGCGGCGGCGTGCAGCAGACCCACCCGCTTGGCGCGGGTGCCGGTCGGGATGGCCAGCAGGTCGAACGAGCCGGCCGCCGCCGCGAGGAGACCGCCGATCAGGCCGACGGTGATGTTCCAGTACGCGACCTCGCCGAGCAGGTCGGGGCCCCCGACGGTGTCGATCACGTCGAACAGCACCGCCGTGGCCAGCAGCGCGACCGGGAACATGACGAGCATCGGATGGACTGGATGACCCAGTACCTTGAGTCGGCTCTCCATCTCCCGGCCTCCACTTGTCGGCGTCCTGCGGAACGGTCTCGTGCGGCGGGCGCGTCGGGTGAGGCCGTACCCCCGGCGACCGTGCACAAACCTCACCCTGGTCACGGCGGCCTAGGCTGACGAATGGCGGTGCCCGCCAACGGGTCAACGCCTGAGGGAGGATCACGTGACGGTGGAGATCACTTCGCACGAGGAACTGCGCGAGCTGCTCGGCGAACCAACGGCGCGGGCGGCCAACAAGGAACGCCAACGCCTGCACGAGCGGGACCGTGAGTGGCTCGCCGCATCGCCGTTCTGCCTGCTGGCCACCGCCGGTGCGGACGGCAGCTGCGACGTCTCCCCCAAGGGCGACCCGGCCGGGTTCGCCATGGTGCTGGACGACACGACCATCGCGCTGCCCGAGCGGCCGGGCAACAGGCGGGCCGACGGTTACCGCAACATCCTGGACAACCCACACGTCGGGTTGCTCTTCCTGATCCCGGGGCGCACCGACACGCTGCGGATCAACGGGCGGGCCCGCCTGGTCAGCGACGCGCCCTGGTTCGACGACATGGTGGTCAAGGGGCACCGGCCGGTGCTCGCCGTGGTGGTGGAGATCGAGCAGATCTTCTACCACTGCGCGAAGGCGTTCCTGCGGTCCGCGCTGTGGCAGCCGGAGACCTGGCAACCCGACGTGCTGCCGTCCCGCCCCCGCCTGATCAAGGAGGTCGAGGCGCCGGTGGTGAGCCTGGAGGACCTGGAGCGGCACTACGGCCCGGAGTACGCCAAGAACATCTACAGCTGAGCTTGCTCCTGGGCGCTCCGGTCCGCCAGTTCCGGCCAGCCGACAGGGTCGGTCACCTCGTGAGGAAGTGCGGCGTGGCGGGGTCGGGGGCGGCGACCGCAGCCCACCGTCCCTGGTGTCGCAGGATGGTGACGGGATGGTCGAAGCAGTCGCTCATCAGCTCGGTCGTCAGCACCCTCTCGACCCGCCCGCACGAGACCGCACGGCCCTCGCGCAACAGCAGCGCGTGCGTGGTGGTCGTGGGCAACTCTTCGAGGTGATGGGTGACCAGGATGCTTGTCGCCTCCGGCGCCGCGTCCCGAATGCGGTCCAGGCTCGTCAACAACTGCTCACGGGCCCGCAGGTCCAGACCGGTGGCTGGCTCGTCGAGCAACAGCAGTCGCGGGCGCGCCAGCACTGCCCGCGCGAGCAGCACGCGCCCCCGCTCGCCGTGGGACAGCAGGTGCCAGCGGGCCTCCGCGCTTCCGCCCAGCCCCAGCAGGTGCAGGAGGTGGTCCGCCCGCTCCAGCTCGTCCGGGCGCGGCGTCCACCGGGGCATCAGGTCGATCGTGCCGGTCGCTCCGGTGAGCACCACCTCGCGGGCGGTCAACGCCGAGCGCAGCGGGTGCTGCGGGTTGACCCGGCCGATCGAGCGACGCAACTGGAAGACGTCGGTACGCCCGAGGCGCTGACCGAGGATGTCCACCTGCCCCCGGGTGGGATGCTGGTGGGCGCCGAGGACGCTGAGCAGGGTGCTCTTGCCCGCACCGTTGGGCCCGATCAGTGCCCAGTGCTCTCCGGCGCGGATGGTGACGCTGATTCCCGCGAGCAGCAGGCGGGCCTCCCGTACGACATCGACGTCCCGAGCCTCGATCACCGTGTCGCCCGGGCCGGCGTGGCGGCTCACCTGCCCGGCTCGCTGAGGAACACGCCGAGAGCCAGCGCCACCAGCGGAATCAGGCAGATGATGGTGAACACCCCCTGCGGGCCCCAGGTTTCCGCCGCCAGACCGAGGACGGGCGCGAGGAGGCCGCCGATGCTCACGGCGAGCCCGAGCGTCACACCGGCCGCGGTGCCGGGCCGCGTGGGCAGATAGTCCTGGCCCAGCTTGACCAGCACGGCGAACGGGATGTTCAGGGCGATGCCGGCGAGCACGGCGAACAGGAGCGGCGGGTACTCCCCGGGGGTGAGCCGCAGGCCGACGAGCGCGGGGACGGCGACGATCGCGCCGAGTTGCACGGTGCGGACCATCCCGACCCGGTCGGCGATCCGGCCACCCAGCAGCGTTCCGACCACCCCACCGACCAGGAAGCAGGCCAGCGCGGCTCCGGCGAGGCTCCTGCCCGCGCCCAGATGGCGTATCCAGAACAACTCGATGAAGGTGATCGCACCGAAGAAGGCGACAGATCTGACGGTCTCGATGCAGGTCAGCACCAGGAAGGGAACCCAGCGGTCCCGGCCGTCGTGCGCGACGAGGCGCGCGGCCGGCCGCCGTAGCCGATTGCGGTGGAGCAGGAAACCCATGAGTACGGCCGGCGGAATGAAGAGCGCCGTCGCCCCGACGCCCATCGCGATGAGTGCCGGAGTCGCCAGCACCGGTGCCAGGAAGAACCCGACACTGCCACCGGCGGCGAAGATGCTCATCGCCGTGGCGCTGTCACCTGCCGCCACCCGGGCCGACTTTCCCGCGGCCGGATGGAACATCGCCACGCCGATTCCCGACGCGCAGAGCAGGAGCCAGACCGCCACGTAGCTGTGCACGAGACCGGAGAGGCCGAGCCCGATTCCGGCGAGCGTCACTCCCGCACCGGCGAGCCAGTCGAGCCGGTACCGGTCGACGGCGACGCCGATGAATGGTTGCGGAATGGCGCTGCCCATGGTTGCGGCGAGCGTGAGACCGCCGGCGGCCACGTAGCCGTAGTGACGGTCCAGCACGAAGTACGGAACGCAGGCTGGCACCAGACCCTGATAGAGGTCGTCGACCGCGTGGGCGGCGCTCCACAGTCGCATCCGCCGCCACGCCGACGGTTGCTCGTCAGGCGCCAGCACCGTCCCAGGGTTGGCCGGGTTCACTCGGCTGCCTGTCTCCGTCACCATCAGCTCTCTCGTTCGGGTGTCGCAGGAAGGATGCCCGGTCGCCCCGGATGCGGACTATCGATATCCTGCCGACTTGTGTCGCCAAGCAGCCAAGATGTCGATGGCCCCGCCCGGGTGCCCCTGGCCGACCGCGATCGGATCGACTGGCACAGCCACCCGCGCCACCAGCTTGTCTGCCCCCGCAACGGGGTGTTGGGGGTGTCGACACCGACGGGGAGGTGGACCGTGCCACCGGACCGGGCGGTGTGGATTCCGGCCGGCGTCGCCCACGCTCATCGGGCGTACGGGCCCACCGACATGCGCGCGATCATGTTCGACCGCCCGCTGAACCCGTTGGGCGTGGATCAGCCGACCGCCCTGGCCGTCTCGCCGCTGCTACGCGAGGTGATCGTCAGCCTCACCGACGGCGAGGAGCGGACCGACGACGAACGGGACAACCTCGAACGCGTGGCGCTTGACCAGCTACGACGGGTGGCCACGTTGCGGCTGCGCCTGCCGTACCCGGCCGACCCCCGGTTGCGGGACCTTGCCGAGATCCTGCTCGACGACCCCACCGACCGCCGCACCCTCGGCGAGTTGGGCAGAGCCGTGGGCGCCGGCGCGCGTACCCTCAGCCGACTGTTCCGGGAGCAGACCGGAATGTCGTTCCCGCACTGGCGGACCCAACTGCGGCTGCACCACTCGCTGCGGTTGATCGCCGAGGGTGAGTCGGTCACCACGACCGCCGCGGCCAGCGGTTACAGCGGTCCCAGTGCGTTCATCCAGGCGTTTCGGGCCTACTTCGGGATCACGCCGGGCGAGTACTGCCGAAGCCGGCGCGGCGGCGATCCTTCCCCCACCTCGAACTGACCGGCCGCGGTCCGGCTCGCCGGCCGGCGAGCCCTGACCGGCCCCGGTCCGGGTCGGCGGCCGGCGACGGCCACTCCGCCGATCCAACGCCCGTCCCACCCCGCTCGGCCGGGACCACGCGATTCGGACCCGCGTGTCACGATCTCGGCCATGCGTCTTCCGTTCGGCCTGCTCGTCGCATCCGTCGCGGCCGGAGTGCTCTCGGCTGCGGCGGCGCTGCTCGCCATGACGGCCGCTTCGTTGCAGTTCGGCCTGGTCATGCTGCTCGCACTGCTCGGCCACGTCGTGCTGGGTCGCGGTGCGCGCCGTGTGCGGTGGGCCGTCGCCGCCGGCATCGGCCTCCTTGCCGTGGTGGCGGCCATGAGGCTGTTCTGGCACCAGGAGCAGGCCGTCGAGGTGGGCTGGACGGCCTACGGGCCAGCGACAGCGGAGACGTCCATAGTGGAAGGATGGCGGGACTCGATCGACAGGCAACGGCTCGCCGCCCTGGGTCTGGCGCTTGGCGTCGTCTGTCTCGCCGCCGGCGTGCTGGCACTACCGGCCCGCGGCAGGCGGCGGGGGGCGGCGACGGCGGTCCTCGCGCTGCCGCTGCTCGCCTGGTTCGGGCAGGACTCCAGCCGGGAGTTCGTCGACTACCCGCTGCCGGACCTGCTCGCAACGGTGTGGCCGGCGCTGCTCGCTGCCCTCGTGACCATGGGGGCACTCGCGCTGTCCGGGTGGCGGGCCGACCGCCGTTGGCTGCTCCCGGTGGGGTTGTTCCTGCTGTCACTCGCAACGGCCGACGTGTACTCGAACCTCGCCGGACTGTGGTCGGGCTGGTGGGACATGGTCAATCCGGACCAGAACGTCGCCTTCCTGCAACTAGGAATGACCGTGAGTACGTCAGCGGGAGACTCGCTTGAGGTGTCGTCGGCCGTGGAGAGGGCGATCGCGCTGGCCGGTGCAGGGCTGACGGCCGTCGGTGCGCTGCGCAGCTCCCAGGAAGTCCCCGCTTCTTCCGCGTAGCACAGATCTGAATTGCGGCTTACGGCCCTTCGCCCGCCCCTTCTCTCCCGCCGGCCGACGCTAAGATCTCCATGTTTTGATCTACAACGGGGAGGAAGACCCACATGCGATGGAAGTTTCCGGCCGGCGCCCTGATAGCGCTGGCTTTTCTGGTTCCGGCGGCACCGGCGGTGGCGCAAGCCGGATCGCCCGGGCTGAACGAGGCCTGCCAGACGGTCGAGCGCAAGGTGTACACGGACATTCGCACGCTCGTCACCATCGACCTGGACACCGCCAACACCGCCCAGCTGCGGCTGTTGGCCTATCGGATCCTGGACAGGGCAACCGAAGAGCAGTTGCCCGTTCTGCCGAAAGCCATTGCGGAGCGACTGAACGGCACCACTGAAGAACTCCGCGCATTCCTCAAGGCGGATATGCAGAGTGCCTGGTCAGTGGCTTTGCGGATCTCGGTGTACCGGACGCTGCCGGGTGCTGGTGCCAACGTGAACGAGGCCGCGCAGGAGACGCTCGCTGTCACGTCCGTCGACGCCTACCTGGCGTACCTGAACGACGGCCTGTACGTCGCGCGTGAGCTTGACTGCGCGTCGCAGCCCCCTTCGACGCCCAGCGCCACGACGACCGTTGCACCGGGCCCCTACGTCCTCCGCTAGCCTGGGCGCCTCCGGCGGTGCGGGCGGTGGGCTGCCCGTCACCGTGACCGTGGCCAGCATCGGCGGTGCGCTTCTGCTCCTCGGCGGCGCGGGTTACCTGATCGGACGCCGACGCCGGTCCCGCTTCGTGGCCTAGCTCGCGCGACGCGCCCGGCTCGATGCTTCGTCGAGCCGGGCGCGCTCAGGGCCAGCGGGCGTCTCTGCCCATACGCGATACTTCCCGTCATGATCCGCCTTGATCGTGTGGAGCTCCGGCAGATCTCCCACCCGTCCGAGATCAGTGCCCGCCAGACACGCGAGTTGGTCGAATGCTGGGTCGCGGTGGCGAACATGGGTGGTGCGGTGGGCTTCGCGTTCCCACCCGTCGACTCCGAACAGGTCGCTCCCGTGGCCGAGCGCCTCATCGCCGACCTCGGCCCGCAGCGCAGCAGGCTCCTGCTGGCGGTGGTCGACGGGGCACTGGCGGGTTGGCTGCACCTGTCCCGTCACGTGGATCCGCTCGTGGCGCACTGGGGCACCGTCAGCCGCGTCCAAACACATCCCGACCACCGAGGTCGCCGGATCGGCGCAGCGATGATGCATCGGGTTCGGCAGATCGGCCGTGACGAGATGGGGCTCGAACAGCTTCGCCTCTGCGCGCGAGGCGGAGCCGGCCTGGAGGACTTCTACGGTCGGCTCGGCTGGAAGGAAATCGGCCGGTGGCCCGGGGCGCTGCGGTTCGGCGCGGGCGATGACCGGGACGAGATCCTCATGATCCTCGCGCCGCTGTGACGTGTGCTGCTTACAGCGCCAGCGGGGCCGCTCCGATGCCGGCGCGGCCAACGGCGCTGTCGTAAACCCTTGAGAAACGGCGAAGCCCAGGCCAATGACCTGGGCTTCCATACCGAGCCGCCTGACGGAATCGAACCGTCGACCTACGCATTACGAGTGCGTCGCTCTAGCCGACTGAGCTAAGGCGGCAACGATCAGCAAGTGTACGGCACCCGGTTGCCCGGCACCGAACGGGATACCCGCACCCCTCCCGCCACCGCCAACCGGACAACGGCTGCCAACTGACCCGTTACCGGACGGCGTCTGGCCGGATCCGGTACTACGCTGCGGCGGGTGAGCGACGATCGCGACGACCACCCGGCTCCGGCGGCCGACGATCACCCCGACGGCGAGCGGGCTCGGCCTCGACCACGTTCCACCGATCCGCTGGAGCTGGGCTTCACCCCGCGCAAGCCGGTGCCGTGGCTGGCACCGTTCCTGCTGATCAGCACCGGCATCCGGACGCTGTTGGCGGTCCTCTTCGGCGCGTACCTGGACAAGCGCGAGTTGCAGAACGCCTTCGGCGACGGCGTCTTCCACCAGGCGGGGCCGGACGGTGGGCTCTGGCTCGACTACGTGGCCGACCTCGGTGACGGGTTCCACGCCACCTACTCCGTGGCGTACCTGCTGGCCCAGCCGGCGTTGACCGTGGACGGGCACCGGCTGCCCCGGGCGCAGACCCTGGTGATGGGCGGGGATCAGGTGTACCCGTCGGCGGCCTACGAGGAGTACGAGAACCGGTGCAAGGGCCCCTACCAGGCCGCGCTGCCGGCGACCCCGCCCGAGCGTCCCACGCTGTTCGCGGTGCCGGGAAACCACGACTGGTACGACGGCCTGACGGCGTTCCTGCGGCTGTTCGTCCGCTCCCGGGACCGTAACTTCGCCGGCTGGCGTACCGGGCAGTCGCGGTCGTACTTCGCGGTGGAGTTGCCGGCCGGCTGGTGGCTGCTCGGGGTGGACGACCAGTCCGGCTCGTACCTGGACGACCCGCAGTTGGCCTACTTCGACGAGGTGGCCCGCCGGCTCGGCCCGGAGTCGAAAGTGATCCTGGCCGCGCCGTCGCCGACCTGGGTGAAGGCGGCCGACAGCCCGATGGCGTACGACTCGATCGACTACTTCATCCGGACGATCATCGACCCGACCGGGGCACAGGTGCGGCTGCTGCTCTCCGGCGACCTGCACCACTACGCCCGGTACGCCGGCCCGGACCGGCAGTTGATCACCTGTGGTGGTGGCGGGGCTTACCTGTACCCCACCCACAAGCTGCCGGAGCGCATCGAGGTGCCACCACGCGACACGCTGGCTCGGCGGGCCAGCGTGTCGCAGCCGTACGATCTGGTGGCCCGCTATCCGGACGCGGCCCGCTCCCGCCGTTACGGCTGGGGCATCTTCGCCCGGCTGCCGTTCCGCAACCCCGGCTTCACCACGCTGCTCGGCATCCTGCACACCCTGCTGATGCTGGCCATGGCTGGCGCGACGGCAAACTGGGCCGACAGCACCGACCAGCGACTGTTCAGCGTCCCACTGGTGCTGATGGTGCTCGTGACGGTGATGGCGGCGGTGCTGTTCGCCAAGCCGCCCAACGCCAGCGGCAAGCGGCACGCCCGGCACTGGCTTCTCGGCGTCGGGCACGGCGTGGCCCAGGTGGCGCTGGCCGCCGGCGGCACCTGGGTCTGGTTGGCGCTGCCGTTCTACGGATGGCCGTGGCCGCTGCCGGCGGTCGCCGCGCTGGTGCTGTACGGCCCGGTCATCGGTCTGGTGGCCAGCCAACTGGTGGCGGCGTACCTGCTGGTGGCGGGTTCGCTCGGGGTGAACGTCAACGAACTGTTCGCCGGGCAGGGCATCGAGGACTCCAAGTCGTTCCTGCGGATGCGCATCGACCCGGACGGCACGCTGACCATCTACCCGATCGGGGTGGACCGGGTGTCCCGCGACTGGCAGGTCAACCCCGACCAGTCCGCCACGGCAAGCTGGCTGACCCCGAAGGATTCCCTGACCCCCCGCCTGACCGAATCCCCGATTGTCCTGCCCTGACCGTGACCACCCACCGGCTGATCAAGAGGCGGGGGCCGGTTGGGGTTAGGGGGTGTAGTGCTGGTCGTGGGCTTGGCGGGGGGCGCAGACGGAGGCGCGGGAGCAGGAGCAGCGGGAGCCGTCGGCGTCGAGCCGGACCGTCACCGCGTCGCGGGGAACGCTGTGGCCGACGACCCGGCCATCGCCCTCGGGGGTGGAGACCCGGCTGCCGACCGCCGGGGCGGTCTCCTGGAATCTGGCGTACAGGGGATGCTCGTATTTGAGGCAGCACATCAACCGGCCGCACGCCCCGGAGATGCGCAGCGGGTTCAGGGGGAGATCCTGGTCCTTCGCCATCCGGATGGTCACCGGCTCGAAGTCGGTGAGGAACGTCGCGCAGCACAGGTCGCGACCGCAGGAGCCGATGCCGCCCTGCACCCGCGCCGAGTCGCGTGCGGAGAGCTGGCGCAGCTCGACCCGGCAGTGCAGGGTGGCGCCCAGGTCACGGACCAGGGAGCGGAAGTCCACCCGGTGCGGGGCGGTGAAGTAGACGGTGCTGCGCTCACCGCCGCTCTCGGCGGTGCCGAGCACGTGGTCGACGGCCACCACCTTCATCGGCAGGCCGTGTGAACGGATCAACCGTTTCGCGGCCACCTTGGCCTCGGCCTTGCGCCGCCGCAGCGCCTCGTCTCGGCGCAGGTCGTCGTCACCGGCGAGCCCCACCAGGCGGGGAAAGCCGTCGGTCTCCTCGGTGACCCACTGCGCGGCCCACACGCATTCCGCCACCTCGGGCCCATCGTCGGTGGGCACCAGCACCTTGTCTCCCACCTGCGGACGCAACTCGCCGGGATCCAGGTAGTAGAGGCGCCCGTACCGGTTGAAGCTGACCGCGCAGAGCATGCCCATCCCCCCACCCTACGACGGATAACCGCAAAGGACGCACCGGCCGATACCCCAATGCCATTCATGGCCGTCGACTTGACCGATGGCATGGTCACCCGTCGTGCCGTTGCCCCTCGCCCGGACGGTTGATTCCACGCCCGGGGAGGGGACAAACGGGTTCGAGCGGCGTTGAGTGAAGACAGACCTGCGGGGGGTGCAGGGGAAAGACCACGGCGTCGCCGTGGGCGCCGGCTCCGGTCCGGTGTCCGCGAGCGACGCCGTGGCCCGTTCGAGCGGCAGCCGCGTGCTCCGGGCGGCTACCAGCCGACGCGGGTGGGCTGGTCGTAGTGGGGCCGGCCGTCCAGCGGTGGTCGCCACGCGGTCTCGGCGAGGCTCGGCGCCCACTGACGCAGCAGCGTCTCCGCACCGTCGTACGCGACGCAGAGCACCGCCAGCACCCGCGCGGCGATCTCGGCGGCGTCGGCGACGCCCGGCCCGACCGGCGTCAACCGGGTCGGCGGGCCGGTGGCGGTGGCGGCGGCGACGACGGCGACCGCCTCGGCCGAGCGGAGCACGTCGGCCAGCGTCCGGGCCAGTGCGAGGCGGCTGCCCTCGACCCAGTCGGCGAGCGCGTCCGCGTAACCGGCGGTGGATTCGAGTCGCCCGACCAGGCTCTCCGGGCCCTCGTCGAGGTGGCGCAGCAGTGCTGCCCGCTGTTGCCCGTACGCCGTGGCAGCCGGACCGGACCAGAGCACCGAATCGGTGAGCGCGGCGGAGACGTCGTCGTACCCCCGGATGAGCCGGCGCACCGCGTGCCCGGCGCCGGCGAGCGGCGCGGGGTGCAGGTCGAGGAAGCCGCGGACCGCGTCGCCCGGCAGCACCTGCATCCGGCGCAGCAGCGGCCAGACCCGGTGCCCCTCCGGGACGCCGGCGGCGATCAGCCGGTCCACCCGGCGCAGCAGGTCGAGGCCGGGCTCGGCGAGCCGGTCCAGTGCGTCCATCAGGGCTCCCCGGCGAGCCGGCGGCGGGCTGCCCGGTCGACCTCGGCGTAGCGGTCGGCGGCCTCCTGGACCGCCGAGGCGGCTGCGGCCAGCCGACCGGCGGCGGTGCGGGCCTCCCGGGCCCGGTCGTCGGTGGCGGTGGCCCACTGCCGGTGCAGCGCGCGCCCGATCTCGCCGGGGCGCCCCGGGGCGTCGGCGCCGAACGCGGCCTGGGCCGGGTCGCTGGCGGTGACGCTGTGCGCGAGTGCGGTGAGCGTGGCACTCGCCTCGTCGAGTCGGGCGGAGAGCGCGCGCAGTGTGTCCATCTCAGGCCCCCGCGAGCGGTCGGTAGGCGGCGAACGTCTCGTTGTGCAGCTTTTCCCGCGCCCACTCGGCGGCGTCGGCCGCCGCGGTGACCGCGGCCTGCACGGAGCCGGCGACGTCCCGTGGGCTGCGGGTGTGCAGCGGGCCGAGGAACCGGACGTCGGTGATCCGCCCCCCGGCGGTGACGACGACCTCGACCAGACCGTCCGGCGACCGGACGGTCACCTCGACGGTGGACACCGCCTGGTCGAACTCGGCCTGGAGCGACTCGATCCGGCGGTATCGCCGCACCGCTTCCTCGATCCAGGCTTCGTCGATCTCCCCCCGCGGCATTGGCCGACTCCTCCCGGATGAGCCATAACTGAGCGTGCCCCCACCGTCACCACGGCACACCGGACCGTACCGCACCGCAATCGGGCCTGTCGATGCCTGTGGATAACGCCGAAAGCTGCGGGTCAGCCCTTCCAGAGGGCGAGCATCATCGCCTCGACCGCGATCCGCGGCTTGACGTTCGCCTCGATCGCCGCCCGGCAGGCGAGCACGGCCTCCAACCGGCGCAGCGATCCTTCGGCGTCCCACTTCTGCGCGCCGGCGCCGGCCAGTGCGGCGGTGTCGGTGTGCACCGGGGCGACGGGGGCGCGCAGCGCCATGGTGAGCGCGTCCCGGTAGAAGCCCGCCAGGTCGACAAGCGCCCGGTCCAGTGCGTCTCGCTGGGCGCGGGTGGCGCGGGACTTCTGCCGCTTCTCCAGCTCCTTGAGCTGCCCGGCAGCGCCGCGCATCGCGCCGGCCGCGCCCCGGCCGGTGCCACCCGCGCCGAGCGCGGTCTCCAGTGCCGCCCGCTCGGTCGTGTCGGCCTCGGTGACCGACGCCTCGGCCTCCGCCTCGGCCGCCTCGATCAGCGCCGACGCCGCGTCGAACGCCGCGCCGACGCCGGTCAACCGGCGCGGCACCGCGAGCACCGCCTCGCGTCGCTTGCGGGCCTCCGGGTCACGGGCCAGCCGGCGGGCCCGACCCACGTGCCCCTGGGCGGCAGCCGCCGCCCACTGCGCCACGTCGGGTGCGATCCCGTCCCGACGGACCAGCACCTCGGCCACCGCGTCGGCCGGCGGCTGCCGCAAAGGTACGACCCGACAGCGGGACCGGATGGTCACCGAGATGTCGTCCGGGTGGGTGGAGGGGGCGCAGAGCAGGAAGACCGTCCGCGGCGGAGGCTCCTCGATGGCCTTGAGCAGCGCGTTGCCGGCGGCCTCGGTGAGCCGGTCGGCGTCCTCGATGACGACCACCTGCCAGCGCCCACCGGACGGGGTGCTGGCCGCCCGCAGCACCAGCGCGCGCATCTCACCGACACCGATGGACAGCCCTTCCGGCACCACCAGTCGGACGTCGGCGTGGGTGCCGCCCATCGTGGTGCGGCAGCCGGGGCACTCGCCGCAACCGGTGCCGTGCACGCACTGCAGGGCGGCGGCGAACGCCCGCGCGGCGACCGAGCGACCGGAGCCGGGCGGGCCGGTGAAGATCCAGGCGTGCGTCATGCCGGCGGCCGGGTCCACCCCGTCGACGGCGGCACCGCCGTCCACCTCGGCGAACTCGGCACCGCCGGCCGGGCCGGCGAACTCGGCACCGCCGGCCGGGCCGGCGAACTCGGCACCGCTGGCCGGGCCGGCGGTGATCAGCGCGGGTGCCCGGTCGGCCGCGCCAGCGCGCAGCACGGCGGCCGCCGCGGCGGCGGCCCGGCGCAGCTCGACGACCGCCTCGTCCTGACCGACCAGGTCGGCGAAGACGTCCGACATCAGGTCTTGTGCTCCATCGTCACCAACTCCGAGTCCGATAACTCAGGCTGCACCGAGGTGTCCGGGCCCTGCGCCGGCCGAGGGTGCACGATGCCGCCAGGGCTGCCGAGCATCTCCTCGACCCGCCGGACCACCTGGCCGGTGATCTGGTCGGCCGGTCGGGACGCGTCGAGGACGAGGTAACGCTTCGGGTCGGCGGCGGCGAGGTCGAGGAAGGCGTACCGGACGCGCTCGTGGAAGGCGACCGACTCGGCCTCCAGCCGGTCGGTGCCGGTGTTGCGCGAGGCCACCCGGGACAGCCCGGTATGCGGCTCGACGTCCAGCAGCACCACCAGGTCGGGCTTGAGCCCACCGGTGGCCCAGGAGGAGAGCCAGGAGACCTCGTCGACGGGCAGCGTCCGGCCGGCGCCCTGGTACGCCAGGGACGAGTCGACGTACCGGTCGCTGATCACGACACCGCCCCGGACCAGCGCGGGCCGGACCACGGCGGCCACGTGGTGCGCCCGGTCGGCGGCGTACAGCAGCGCCTCGGCCCGTGGCGAGGGCGCCTCGTCGCCGGACGTGTCCAGCACCATCGACCGGATCCGCTGACCGACCGCGGTGGCGCCCGGCTCCCGGGTGACCACGACCTCGCGACCCTGGCCGCGCAGCCGGTCGGCGAGCGCGGCGAGCTGGGTGGACTTGCCGGCGCCTTCGCCGCCCTCGAACACCACGAACAGCCCGGCGGAGACGAACGGCTCGGCCGGCATCAGCGGCCGGCCCCGGATCGAGCCCCACAGGTCGGCGAGGACGGGGACGCCCTTCTTGTCGTCCATCTGACCGAAGGCGCTGATGCCGGCGAAGATGCCGGCGGCACCGGCGGCGAGCAGCAGCAGCCGGGTGGAGGAGACGGAGATGCCCAGGTCGGCGATTGTCAGCTTGCGGGAGCCGCCGACGCCGACCAGCAGGCTGCTCAGCCCGATGGCCAGGATCAGCACCAGCCGGGTGCCGATCTGCACCACCGCGAAGACCCGACCGCGCACCTCGTCCTTGATCTCGCCGCCGAGCAGGGTGGTGCCGGCCAGGAAGGCCATCCCGGCACCGGCACCGACAAGCACCGCACCGACGATCGCCATGGACAGGTGGATGGCGAAGGCGAGGGTCATCACCGCGGCGCTGGCCAGCACGATGCTCATGCCGAACCACCGGCGTCGGGACATCTCCTTGACGACCATCGGGCCGAGGCCGATGCCGAGGGCCAGGCCGATGAAGATGGCGCCGAAGAGCAGGAAGAAGGCGGCGTCGCCGGCACCGAGCGAGGCGGCGAAGAACTTGGCCGTGCCGATCACGATGCCGCCGCCGGCGAACGCGCCGAAGATGCCGAGCACCAGGCCGCGGACGAGCCGGGTCTGGCCGATGTACTTCCAGCCCTCGGCGAACTGGCGCCGCATGCCCTGCTCGGTGCGCTGCCGTTCGCCGGTCTGCGCCTGGCTGATCTCCTTGATCCCGAACGCCACCACGAGGGCGGTGGCCAGCCGGGAGAAGGAGTTGACCCAGAGCGCGAGCTGGGCGGGCTCCGCCCAGCCGAGGTCGCCGCCGGGGACGAGGGCCCGGACGCTGCGGTCGAGCGCCGCGGCCACCAGCGCCGCGAGGATCGGGGTGAGGCCGTACGTGGTGATCAGCGTGAGCTGGTTGGCCGCCTCCAGCCGGGCGTGCGGGATCAGGTTGGGGACCGCGGCCTCCTTGGCCGGGATCCAGATCAGGGTGATCGACTCGATCAGGAAGGTGGCGACTGTCGCCCACAGGACCACGAGCCCGCCGTTGGCGCCGGCCAGCGCCACGATCGGGATCGAGGCGAAGAGCACGAACCGGAGCAGGTCGCAGATGACCATCGTCCAGCGTCTGTCGAACCGGTCGGCCAGCACACCGGCGATCGGCCCGAGCACCAGCGCGGGCAGCAGCCGGATCGCGATGACGCCACCGAAGGCCGCACCCTTGGCGGTGCTGCCCTGGACCTGGGACGCGGCGAAGACGGAGGTGGCCAGCAGGCCGAGCCAGTCGCCGAAGGAGGCCGCGCCGAGCACGATCCAGAGCCGGCGGAACGGCCGGATGCGCAGGACCGATCGGATGGCGGCATAACCGGACGGATCAACCTGACCGCCGCTGGGCTGGTCGGCGGCGTTGCCCGACTGACCGCCGGAGCGCGACACGCCGGGCGACTCGCCGCTGTTCTGGCTTTCGATGGCCGTACCTCCACGTGCCGGCCCATCGCTGGGCGCCTCCGGTGGAACACTCTAGACCTGGTGGGGGGCGGCCCACCGACGACATTCTCCTGCTCGCTGAGCCTAGGCCGCCGAAGGCACCGACCGCAGCCCGGACGTACGCGAGGGTGTTTCGCATTTACCGTCGGACAGTTAGCGTGCACACGTGGCCATCGAAAGCGACAAACTGCGCAAGCGCCTGGATCGGGCGACCGCCCACCTCGACCCGCCCTACGCCGTGGTCGACCTCACCGCATTCGACGCCAACTCGGCCGCCCTGGCCGATCGCGCCGCCGGCAAACCGGTCCGACTGGCCAGCAAGTCGGTCCGCGCCCGCGAGTTGATCAGCCGAGCCCTCGCCCGACCGGGCTGGCAGGGCGTGATGGCGTTCACCCTGCCCGAGGCGATCTGGCTGGTCCGGGCCGGAATGAGCGACGACGTGCTTGTCGCGTACCCGAGCGTGGACCGCGCGGCGCTCGCCGAGCTGGCCGCCGACCCGGCGCTCGCCGCCGCGATCACGCTGATGATCGACGGCACCGGCCAACTCGACCTGATCGACGGCGTCAGCGCCCCCGGGCAACGTGCCGAGCTGCGACTCTGCCTGGACCTGGACGCCTCCTGGCGACCGCTGCGCGGGGTGCACGTCGGCGTCCGCCGCTCACCGGTGCACAGCGCACGGGCGGCCGGCGCGCTCGCCGCCACCGTCGCCGGCCGGGCCGGCTTCCGGCTGGTCGGGCTCATGTCGTACGAGGCCCAGATCGCCGGCCTGGGCGACGCCCCGCCGGGGCAGACGCTGCTGGCGGGCGCGATCAGGCTGGCCCAGCGTGGGTCGTACCGCGAGTTGCTGGCCCGCCGGGGTGCGGCGGTGGCCGCGGTACGCGAGCACGCCGATCTGGAGTTCGTCAACGGCGGCGGCACCGGCAGCGTGGCCGCCACCAGCGCTGATCCCGCGGTCACCGAGGTCACCGCGGGATCGGGCCTGTACGGGCCGACGTTGTTCGACGCGTACCGCGCCTGGCGACCGACCCCGGCCGCGTTCTTCGCCTGCGCGGTGGTCCGCCGGCCGACACCGGAGCTGGCCACGGTGCTCGGCGGCGGCTGGATCGCCTCCGGTCCGGCGGCCGACAGCCGACTGCCCCGACCGTGGCTGCCGGCCGGGCTCAAGCTGGTCGGCACCGAGGGTGCCGGTGAGGTGCAGACCCCGCTGGCCGGCGCGGCGGCGGCCACCCTCCGGGTCGGCGACCGGGTGTGGTTCCGGCACGCCAAGGCCGGTGAGCTGTGTGAACGTGTCAACGAGCTGCATCTGGTCGAGGGGGACGCGGTCGTGGCGACCGTCCCCACCTACCGGGGCGAGGGGCAGGCCTTCCTCTGAAGCGCCCGCACCCCGCGCCAGCTCAGGCCGGCTGGGCCGCCTCGGTCTGCCGCACGGAGGACAGGTCGCTGTCCGGGCCGTCGACCTGACGGTGCAGGTACTCCCGGATCAGTGCCTTCGCCTCGAGCAGCACCCGTTCGTCACCGTCGGACTTCCGCCGGAACGCGAGCTTGATCAGCGCGTCCGCCGCCTCGACGGCGATCTCCAGGACGAAACGGAGCTTCGGCACGTCGGTGAGCCCGAAACGCTCGGTGAGCACCTGGGCCAACTGGTCGGCGATCACGCCGTTGTTGTCCCGTTGCTCGTCGAGCAGGTGCAGGTCGACCACGTCGCCGAAGTGCAGGGTGCGGAAGCCGGGGACGGTGCGGTGCATCGTGATGTATTCGTCGATTCCTGCGTCGACGCCGTCCCACCAGTGGGTCATCTCGTCGGAGGCGAACCGCTCGTCGAGACGCTGGAGGTAGGACTCCATCGTCCGCAGGGTCAGCGCCTGCACGATCGCCCGCTTGTCCGGGAAGAACTGGTAGACCGACCCGATCGCCACTTCGGCGCGCTCGGCGAGCAGGGTGGTGGTCAGCCCCTCGTACCCCACCTCGTCGACGAGTTCGGCGCAGGCATCCAACATGCGCTGTACCCGCGCGACACTTCGACCCTGCACCGGAACGCGGCGCAGCGGCCCGGTCGTGGCGGCTGGTGTGGACACTCGGCGCCACCCCCCTTCGACGGATGAACATATCTCCACGTCACGAGTCCGTGACTACCGGTACAACGAGCGGATCGCAATTGCGGTATTTACCAGGCACAACGTTCCTGATATGAAGGCACTTCATATTCATGAATGAGGAGCCCGCATGGTCGGCACCGCATCGCTCACCGCTGGATGGTCCAACTGGGCCGGCAACCAGCGTGGCAGCGCCACCGCGATCCTGCGCCCCGGCTCGCCGACGGATGTCGTAGAAGCCGTCCGATCCGCCGTCGCCGACGGTGCCCGGATCCGCGTGACCGGCAGCGGGCACTCGTTCACCGCCGTCGCGCTCGCCGACGACCGGCGGATGGAACTGTCCGAGCTGGACACCGTGGTCAGCATCGACGTCCCGCGCCGGCTGGTCACCGTACCTGCGGGAATGACCCTGCACGCGCTCAACGGCCTGCTGGCCCGGCACGGCCTCGCGCTGCCCAACCTCGGCGACATCGACGCGCAGACGGTGGCCGGGGCCATCTCCACGGGCACCCACGGCACCGGAGCCGGCTACGGGTGCCTGTCCACCTTCGTCGAGGCGATCACCCTGGTCACCGGCACCGGAGAGGTGCTGCGCTGCTCCGCCGACGAACACCCCGACGTGCTCGCCGCCGCCCGGGTGTCACTGGGCGCGCTCGGCGTCCTGGTCGAGGTGACCCTGCGCTGCGTGGAAGCCTTCGTGCTGCACGCCCACGAACGCCCCGCCGAGCTGGCCGACGTGCTCGGTGACCTGCCCTCCCTGATCGGCTCGCACGACCACGTCGAGTTCTACTGGTTTCCCTACACCCAGCGGGTGCAGGTCAAGACCAACAACCGGGTACCGGCCAACGACCGGCCACTGCCCCGCTGGCGCGGCTGGCTGGACGACGACTTCCTGGCCAACCGGGTCTTCGCCGGTGCCTGCCGACTCGGCCGGGCCGTGCCCGCGCTGGCCCCGGGCATCAGCGCGGTCTCCGCCCGCGCCCTCACCGAACGCCGGTACACGGGCCGCTCGGACCGGGTCTTCTGCACCCCGCGCCGGGTCCGCTTCGTCGAGATGGAGTACGGCCTGCCCCGCGAGGCGCTGCCCGAGGCGCTCGCCGCGCTCCAGCGGATCGTGGACGGGCTGCCGTTCAAGGTGCTCTTCCCGGCGGAGGTGCGGTTCACCGCCGCCGACGACATCTGGCTGTCGCACGGCTACGGTCGGGACAACGCCTACATCGCCGTGCACCAGTACGTCGGCATGCCGTACGAGCCGTACTTCCGGGCCTTCGAGCAGGTGGCCGCCGGCCTGGGCGGCCGCCCACACTGGGGCAAACTGCACTATCGCGACGTCGCCTCGCTGGCCGACGCGTACCCCCGCTTCGCAGACTTCCAAACCGTCCGCAACCGCCTCGACCCGAACCGGGTCTTCACCAGCCCCCACCTGACCCAAGTCCTCGGCGCCTAACCCCGCCCCGCCCCCCGCCCCGCCCCCGCCCCCGCCCCCCCGCCCCCGCCCCCGCCCTGGAGATCTTGGAAGGAAAGTGCCCGCCGAGGGGCGGTTTGCTTCCAAGATCTCTGAATGTCAGCCCGGCCAGCCGGCCGCCCGCAGGGCGGCCTGTAGTTGGGCGATGACCTCGTCCGGTTTGGTGCGGATGGCCCAGGCCGGGAAGCGCAGCAGGCGGTCGCCTTCGATCCACAGATCGTTCTGCCGGCGCATGTCCGCCCACCAGGCGCGCGGATCGACGTGTTGTCCGCCGTCGATCTCGACGTGCACCCGCCACTGCTCGAAGTAGGCATCCAGGTAGCGCCGTCGCCCGTCCGAGTCACAACGGATCTTCTGGCGCGTCGGTTCGGGTAGCCCCGCGCGACGAGTCAGGCGCAGGAAGTCCAACTCCGGCAACGAGTGAGACCCACCGGCCGCGTCCGCCGCCGTGCCCAGAATCAGTTGGCGACGGCGAACCCGGGGCAGCCGGTCGACGATCCGGTGCAGGTCGTCGGCAGCCACGAGCCGTTGTTGAAATGCGGCGGCGACGATCGCCCGCGCCTCCTGGTCTGCACCGGCCCACTGTGCTGCGTCCACGATCGAACGGGCCGGCATGGTCCTGCGGGGTTGCCCGACGGCCAGGACGTCCCGGTCGGTCAACGTGGCTGTCCGGTGCGCCAGCACGCCCGGTGGCAGCGATCCCGCGCCGGCAGGCGGCGGGAAGTAGCACGTGAACCGGTCGACCCGGGAACCCCCGGAGCCCTCCGGCCTGTGCGGCGGTCAGACCACCGAGGATCGCCTGCGGGCCCGCGGCGAGGACGGCCACCCAGCGGAGTTGGCCGGCGCCGACCGGTCCGTTGTGCGCGACCAGCACGGCGCGATGGACCTGTCGCCACCTGCCGGTGGCCAGCCGGTGCCGGATGGCCTTGGGCGACAGGTGCCGCCTCGCCTGGGCGAGGCTCAACACGTCCTCCTGATGGAAGAGCAGCCAGCTCAGCTCGTCCGCGTCGTCATGCGGCAGCCGCCGAGCCCAGGCAGCGGGCGACGAAGTCCTCCGAAGACTCATGACAAGCAGTCTTCAGATCACCACCCCCGCCGGCAGCCCCTGTGGACAACGACGAGATCTTGGAAGGAAATCGCCCCTGGAGGGGCACTTTCCTTCCAAGATCTCGCGGCTCCAGGCTTACTCCGTGCTGGACGCGGCCTTGCGGGGGGCTGCCTTCTTCGCCGGGGCCTTCTTCGCCGCGGTGCTGGCCTTGGCCGTGGTGGCCTTCTTCGCGGCCGTGGACTTGCTGGCCGCTGCCGTCTTCTTCGCCGCCGTGGCCTTCTTGGCGGGAGCCTTCTTCGCCGCCGCCTTCTTCCGCGGCGCCGGACCCTTCGCCCGCTTCTCGGCCAGCATCTCGGAGGCTTCCTGGAGGGTCAGCTCCTCCGGGGTCTGCCCACGCCGCAGCGACGCGTTGAACTCCCCGTCGGTGACGTACGGGCCGAACCGGCCGTCCTTGATCACCAGCGGCTTCTCGGTGGCCGGGTCGACACCCATCTCCCGCAACGGGGGCGCGGCGGCACGCCGGCCACGGGTCTTCGGAGCGGCCAGCAACGCCAGCGCCGCGTCCAGACCGACAGTGAACATCTGGTCCTCGGACTCGAGCGAGCGGAACTCCTCGCCCTGCTTCACGTACGGACCGTAGCGGCCGTTGTTGGCGAAGACCTCGACACCGTCCGGTGCGACACCGATCAGCCGGGGCAGGCTGAGCAGCTTGAGCGCTTCTTCCAGGGTGAGCGAGTCCGGGGTCTGCGTCCGCAGCAGCGACGACTTCCGCTCACCGCTAGACACGTACGGGCCGAACCGGCCGGACTTGAGCACGATCGGCTCGCCGGTCGCCGGGTCGTCGCCGAGCTTGCGCTCGCCGCTGCCGCCGAGGAACAGCTCGTGCACCTTCTCCGGGGTCAGCTCGTCCGGGGCCAGACCCTCGGGGATCGGCGCCCGGTCACCGCCCTGGGTGCCGCCCTCCTCACCCTCACCCGAGGCCGAAGGCGCCCCCGAAGCGGCCGGCTGCTCGCCGCCGGGCAGCTCCCGCTGCAGGTACGGCCCGTACCGGCCAACCCGCACGACGACCTCACGGCCGTCGTCGTCGGTGAAGAGCGGGATGGAGTTGACACTGCGCGCGTCGATGTCGCTCAGGTTCTCGGTGACCAGCTTCTTGAGCCCGCCGGAACGGGCGATGTCCTGGTCGCCGGCACCGTTGGAGCTGCCGAAGTAGAAGGCGGTGAGGAAGTCGACAGCGGCGTGGTCACCGCCGGCGATCTCGTCCAGCTCGTTTTCCATGGTGGCGGTGAAGTCGTAGTCGATCAGGCGGGGGTAGTGCCGCTCCATCAACCCGATCACCGCGAACGCCAGGAAGGTCGGGATCATCGCCTGGCCGCGCTTGGTGACGTACCCCCGGTCCTGGATCGTCTGCATGATCGACGCGTAGGTGGACGGGCGGCCGATGCCCAGCTCTTCCAGGGCCTTGACCAGCGACGCTTCGGTGTAGCGCGACGGCGGCTGGGTGTGGTGGCCCTGCGCGGCCAACTCGTCGGCGGTCAGCGGCTGGTCCTTGACCAGGGTGGGCAGCCGGCGCTCGGCGTCCTCGGCCTCGGCGTTCTCGTCGTCGCTGGACTCGACGTACGCGCGCAGGAAGCCCGGGTCCGTGATGGTCTTGCCGGTCGCGCCGAAGTCGGCCTCCTCCTGCGAGGTGGAGACGGCGCGGATGCGCACCGAGACGCTGGAGCCGACCGCGTCGGTCATCTGCGAGGCGATGGTGCGCCGCCAGATCAGCTCGTAGAGCTTGAACTCCTCGGCGGAGAGCTCCTTGGCCACCTCACCCGGGGTGCGGAAGTTGTCCCCCGCCGGGCGGATCGCCTCGTGGGCCTCCTGGGCGTTCTTCACCTTGCCGGTGTAGCGGCGCGGCTCCGGCGGGACGCTGCGCTCGCCGTACAGCTCGACGATCTGCCGGCGGGCCGCCGAGATGGCGGTCTCCGACAGGTTGACCGAGTCGGTACGCATATAGGTGATGTAGCCGTTCTCGTAGAGCCGTTGCGCGGTGCGCATCGTCTGCTGCGACGACAGGCGCAGCTTGCGGGCCGCCTCCTGCTGCAGGGTCGAGGTGATGAACGGCGCGTACGGGCGGCGACGGTAGGGCTTCTCCTCGACCCGGGTGACCGTGAACGGGCGCCCGTCGAGTCGGGCCGCGAGACCTCGGGCGCCACCCTCGTCCAGGTGGACGACACCGGCGCCGGGCTTCACCCGGCCGGTGGTCGGCTCGAAGTCCTTACCGGTGGCGATCCGGTCGCCGTTGAGGGCGATCAGGGTCGCGTTGAACGTGCGCGGGCCCTCGCCGGCGTTGGTCACGGCGAGGGTGGCCAGGATGTCCCAGTATTCGGCGGTGCGGAAGGCCATCCGCTGCCGCTCCCGCTCGACCACGATGCGGGTCGCCACGGACTGCACCCGGCCGGCCGAGAGCCTCGGCATGACCTTCTTCCACAGCACCGGGGAGACCTCGTAGCCGTAGAGGCGGTCGAGGATCCGCCGGGCCTCCTGGGCGTCGACCAGGTCACGGTCGATCTCCCGGGGGTTGGCCACGGCCGCCTGGATCGCCGGCTTGGTGATCTCGTGGAAGACCATCCGCTTGACCGGGACCTTGGGCTTGAGCGTCTCGACCAGGTGCCAGGCGATGGCCTCGCCCTCGCGGTCCTCATCCGTCGCCAGGAAGATCTCGTCGACCTCCTTGGCCAGCTTCACCAGCTTGCTGATCTGCTGCCTGCGGTCGGCGGAGACGACGTAGAGCGCCTGGAAGCCGTTGTCCACGTCCACCCCGAGACGGGCCCAGGGCTCCTTCTTGTATTTGGCCGGCACATCGGCGGCGTTGCGCGGCAGGTCGCGGACGTGACCGAAGCTGGCCTCCACGACGTACCCCGGGCCGAGGTAGCCCGAGATCGTCTTGGCCTTCGCCGGTGACTCGACGATGACCAGACGGGTGGTTCCAGCGTTGCTCGGCACGTCTCTCCCCGACCTCACTCCTGCTCGTGGCCTTCCGGCGCCCGGACAGCGACCGCTTTCGACCCCGCCGTCGCACCGGCGGTCCGGATGTCCAACGTAACGCGCCGCCCGCGTTTCGGGTTTCGCGGGCGGCAAACCGCCACCGCGCGACGGTCAACTCTCGCCCCGCCGCGCTCGGCACTGCCGGACGGCGCCACCGTACACCGTGGGTAGGGCTCGAAGAGGGTCACTGTGACGATGGCGGGCCAACGACCAGGCTCCGACCCGCCCGTTTTCCACCCGGAACGACCTGTCCGCTGTCCGGCACCGGACACCCCGCCCCACCGCCCAATCCCGTCGATCATGGAGTTGTGGTGGGCGTTTTCATCCCGGACGAGCAGTATCTCCACCACCACAACTCCATGATCGACCCGGGGGGGTGGGGGTGGGGTGGGGGCCGATCGGGGGTGGGTCAGGTTGGCCAGGCTTCTGGGGGTGCTGTGCTCGGTGGTGCGCCGACCAGCTCGGCGAGCCGGCCCAGCCGTCGCCGGCCGGTGATCCGATACGCCGGGCCGCCCTCATCGGGGCTGAGTAGCGTGCCAGCCAGCCCGGCCGCGGCGAGCGCTACCCCGATCGGCTCCCAGCACTCCCGGTCGTCCGCGCCCAGCCGCAACAGGAACCCACCGGGTGGCTCCGGCGTCCCGGCGGCGGCGAGCCACAACCGCAGCCGCCGGCCGGTCAGGTGAAAGGTGGCCGGCGGGCGTTTCGCCGTACCGTGCAGCCAGGCCGCCGCGAGCGGCTTCAGGACCCGGGTGTACGACGTACGCACGGCGTGTCGCTCGCCCTCGGCCGGCTCCCAGCTCGCCGCCAGCCCACGCGACGCCAGTTCCGCGACGAGCACGTGCACCCGCCACGCGGCGTCCACCTGCACCGAGAGACGGGCGGTGCCACCCATGCGGACCACCTCACCCGGCCCGGCGAGCAGCCCGGCCAGGTCGGCGACCGCCGGCTCGGCCGCCTCCGCGCCGAAGAAGACGAGTTGCCGCCCCGCGTCGTCACCTGCGGTGGGGCCGTTGTGGGGCGGCCCACGCCGCCGTCGCGCGGGTGCGGGCGCGTCGGACTCGGGGGCGGGGAACAGCGCCGGTGGCTGCGCCGCCGGAGTGTCGTCGAGCCCACTCAATGACACTCCGGCACCTCGTCGAAGGCTTTTTTCAGCTCCTCGGAGTTGAGCTTGCTGGTGTCCAGCGCACTGGCGTCGTACTCCGTGTTGAGAGTGTCCACCGCGGCCCGCACGCCGTCGTAGAAGGCGGTCGCCTCGCCGGTGCCCAACCCGTCGATGGTGTCCCGGGCGCGGCCGTAGGCGTCCCGCATCTTCTCCAGCGAGCTGCGGAAACCGGCGGAGATGGCGTCGCCGTTCTCGGTCTCCGGGACGCCCGCCTGCTCCACCTTGCGGCGCGCGGCCTCGCTGGCCTGCTCCGCCCCACCGAAGAGCCGCACCAGGTTCTCCTTGGCCTGCGCCGGAGTGGTTTGCGCGGTCATCTGTTCGTCAGTGCTGCTTGTCAACTTGCTGATCTCGGAGCGCCACGGGGTCAGCGCGGTGCACACCGACGCCGCCCAGGCCCGTGGGCTGGGGCCTCCGCCGCAGCCGGCCAGGACGAGGACGATCGTGGCCAGGACCACCGTGAGCTTTCCGGCGGCAGACGCCCGGCACCTACGCATGCGTTGCAGCGTACGGCCTTTGGCCAGGTGTGGCACCGGGCCGGACGGCCGGGGTCCCCGGTCGACGCGGACGTCGACCGGGGACCCCGTGCCGGGTCAGGCGTTGACCGCCTCCGGCCGGTGGTCACTGCTGCCCGCGCCGGTGTTGCCGTCGGCGTCGGAGTCCATCGCGATGCCCTTGCGCTTGCTGAACACCACCGACGCCACGATGATCAGCGTCGCCACCAGCGCGATGCCGACCCGCAGGCCGACGTTGCGGTCGTCGCCGACGCTGTACGCCACCACGGCGGGTGCGATCAGCAGCGAGACCAGGTTCATCACCTTGATCAGCGGGTTGATCGCCGGACCGGCGGTGTCCTTGAACGGGTCACCGACGGTGTCGCCGATGACCGTCGCGGCGTGGGCCTCGGAGCCCTTGCCGCCGTACGCGCCGTCCTCGACCAGCTTCTTGGCGTTGTCCCACGCGCCACCGGAGTTGGCCAGGAAGACCGCCATCAGGGTGCCCGCCCCGATCGCCCCGGCCAGGTACGCGGCGAGCGCGCCGGGCCCGAGGCCGAAGCCGACCGCGATCGGCGCCAGGATGGCCAGCAGACCGGGGGTCATCAGCTCGCGCTGCGCGTCCCGGGTGCAGATGTCGACGACCTTGCCGTACTCCGGGCGCTGGGTGCCGTCCATGATGCCGGGCAGCTCACGGAACTGCCGGCGGACCTCCATCACGACGGCGCCGGCCGAGCGGGACACCGCGTTGATGGCCAGCCCGGAGAAGAGGAACACCACCGCCGCGCCGATGATCAGGCCGACCAGGTTGCGCGGGTTCGCCACGTTCAGCGAGTTGAGGATCTCGCCGCCGACGTTGGCCACGCCAGCGTCCTCGTACGCGGCCTGCAGCGAGTCGGTGTACGACCCGAACAGCGCGGTCGCGGCGAGCACCGCCGTGGCGATCGCGATGCCCTTGGTGATCGCCTTGGTGGTGTTGCCGACCGCGTCCAGCTCGGTGAGCGTCCGGGCGCCGTGCTCGTCGATGTCGCCGGACATCTCGGCGATGCCCTGGGCGTTGTCGGAGATCGGCCCGAAGGTGTCCATCGCGACGATGACGCCGACCGTGGTGAGCAGGCCGGTGCCGGCCAGCGCCACCGCGAACAGCGACAGCGTGATGGAGCTGCCGCCGAGCAGGAACGCGCCGAAGACGCCGGCACCGATGAGCAGCGCCGAGTAGACGGCCGATTCCAGGCCGATGCTGATGCCGGCCAGGATGACGGTTGCCGCGCCGGTCTGCGAGCTCTTGCCGATGTCCTGCACCGGCCGCCGGTTGGTCTCGGTGAAGTAGCCGGTCAGCGCCTGGATCGCGGCGGCCAGCACGATGCCGATCACCACGGCGCCGATGGCCACGAACCGCGGGTTGCCGTCGACGCCGGTGAGGCCGTCGTCGAACTCACCGAAGGTCGCCGGCAGGTAGGCGAAGGCGGCGATCGCCACCAGCACCGCGGAGAGCACCGCCGAGATGTAGAAGGCCCGGTTGATCGCGGTCAGGGCGTTGCGGTCGGAGGCGCGCAGCCGGGTGATGAAGACGCCGACGATCGCGACCAGGACGCCGATGGTGGAGATGATCAGCGGGAAGACCAGGCCCTCCTCGCCGAACGCGGCCCGGCCGAGGATCAGCGCGGCGACGAGCGTCACCGCGTACGACTCGAACAGGTCGGCGGCCATGCCGGCGCAGTCACCGACGTTGTCGCCCACGTTGTCGGCGATGGTCGCGGCGTTACGCGGGTCGTCCTCGGGGATGCCCTGCTCGACCTTGCCGACCAGGTCGGCGCCGACGTCGGCGGCCTTGGTGAAGATGCCGCCGCCGACCCGCATGAACATCGCGAGCAGCGCGGCGCCGAAGCCGAAGCCCTCCAGCACGGTCGGCGCGTCACCCCGGTAGACCAGGACGACGAGCGCGGCACCGAAGAGGCCGAGGCCGACGGTGAGGAAGCCGACCACACCGCCGGTCCGGAAGGCGATCTTCATGGCCGCCTCGCGACCACCCTCCCGTTCTCTCGCGGCGGCGGCGACACGCAGGTTGGCGCGGGTGGCCAACCACATGCCCGCGCCGCCGATGAACGCGCTGAACAGGGCGCCCACCACGAAGAAGAGCGAACGGCCGAGCTTCACCGCGTTCTCGCTGCCGTCGGTGTCGTGCACCGGCAGCAGGAAGAGCAGCACCACGGCAATGACGACGAAGATCGCCAGGGTACGGAACTGGCGGAGCAGGTAGGCCGAGGCGCCCTCCTGGACCGCCACCGCGATCTCCTGCATTTTGTTGGTGCCCTTACCGGCGGCCAGCACCGTCTTTGTCAGGGCGGCGGCGAAGCCGAGCGCCACCAGCGCGATCACCGCGGCGATGACGACGTAGATGACATTGCTTCCGGTAAGGGAAAGCCCGCCGCCGTCGACGGCCAAGGTCTCGGACATCTGTGTCCTCCTGTTACCGAACACTCGCGCCGGTGAGTGGAGACGCACCGACCGACGCCTGGATGCGGATTTCGCAAGCGCGCGCCAACCCCAGCGGACCAGCGATGACCACCCATACCCGCTGGCTGCGGGATGGATCACTTGCTGACAACCCGGGTACTGTAGCCCTCCTCAGTGTCAGAGGTCACACGCAGGTGGCACCGTGTCGCGATGATCTCCGTCGCTGTGTTATGAAACGAAATCTGATATAGGGACTGGTCCATGAAAGAAAGGGCCGCACCCCTGCTGGGATGCGGCCTGCGAAACGGTTTTCGGTCAGCGGCCGACCGGCCACACCATCCGCACCTCGGTGCCGATGCCCTCGTCGACCGGGCGCACCTGCAGGTCCTCGACGAAGCCGGCGAGCAGCGCGAACCCGACGCCGGTGGTCAACGCCTCGTCGGTGAGCGACTCGTTGGCCAGCTCGTCCGGGGGCAGTGCGGTCAGACCGATGCCGGCCTCGATCGGCGCCCGGTCCACCACCCGCACCGCGTACGAGCCACCGTCGGACATCTCCACCAGCACCGGGTCGGCCAGGCCGTACTGCCGGTGCAGGGCCACCGCGCGGGTGCACGCCTCACCGATGGCCAGGCGCACCTCGTCCAGCAGGTCCTCCCGGACCCCGGCACGCCGCGCGACGGCAACGCCGACCAGCCGGGCGGTGCGCACGTGCACCGGGGCGGGGGAGAACGAGAGCTTGACGGTCGCCATCACGCGCCGGCGCCCGCCGGGTCGGCGCTGATCGCCGCGTCGACCGTCGGGTGCAACGGGAACACCTGGTCCAGTGCGGTGATCCGGAAGATCTTGAGCAGGGGCTCCTTGTCACAGACCAGGGCGAACGAACCACCTGCCGAGCGCAGCCGCTTGAGCGCGCCAACCAGCACGCCCAACCCGGTGGAGTCGAGGAAGTCCACCCGATCGAGGTCGACCACCACGTGACGGGCGCCACCGTCGATCAATTCAAGGAGTCGTTCGCGGAGCCGGGGCGCGGTGTAGACGTCCACCTCACCACCGACCTCGAGCACCGTGTGCTCGCCCACGGTGCGGGTCGCCAGCGACAGCTCCATCGGTCCTCCTCGCCAGAGCCGTAAACTCTCGTGGGCATCTAACCACTACCGCCGGTGCGGCCTGCGGACGCCAGCGGAGGCTTCCCCTTACCCCCCGGCCCGACTTTTCATCTCCGAACACCAGTGCGAGAGTGCAGGGCGTGACCTCCAACGACTTCAGCTCGGCGCAGGGCACGCCGCGCCATGACCTGGAGTCGTCGCCCGCGGCCACCGTATCCGCTGGTCCCGGCTCCGGGCCAGCGCCGGAGGACCTGCTGCGCCGGCTACGTGACCGGGGCGCCGCCGACCCGGTCACCCACGTCGAGCGGGTGCCGGCCCGCGCCGGGGTGCCCGCGCCCTGGCCGCCGTGGGCGCCGGCGGAGCTGCGCGCGGCGTTCGCCAGACGCGGCGTCGTCGCGCCCTGGCAGCACCAGGCGGAGGCGGCCAACCTGGCGTACGAGGGTCAGCACGTGGTCGTCGCCACCGGCACCGCGTCCGGCAAATCACTGGCGTACCAGCTCCCGGCGCTGGCCACCCTGCTCGCCGACCCCCGGGCCACCGTGCTCTACCTCGCGCCGACCAAGGCGCTCGCCGCCGACCAGCTGCGGGCCGTCGCCGCGCTGGAACTGGAGGGGGTACGCCCCGCCTGCTACGACGGGGACACTCCGCGCGCCGAACGGGAGTGGATCCGCAAGCACTCCCGGTTCGTGCTGACCAACCCCGACATGCTGCACCACGGCATCCTGCCCGGCCACGCCCAGTGGTCCGGTTTCCTGCGCCGACTCGCGTACGTGGTGATCGACGAGTGCCACACCTACCGGGGCGTGTTCGGCTCGCACGTGGCGCACGTGCTGCGCCGACTGCGCCGGCAGTGCGCCCGGTTCGGGGCCACCCCGGTCTTCGTCCTCGCCTCGGCGACCTCCGGTGACCCGGCGACCACGGGCGGACGGCTGACCGGCCTGCCGGTGACGGCCGTCACCGAGGACGCGTCGCCGCGCGGCGGGGTGACCTTCGCGCTCTGGGAGCCGCCGCTGCTGCCACCCGAGGCGGGCTCCGCTGCCCCGGTGCCGCCGCAGGCGATCGGCTCCCCCTCGGTACCGCCGCAGGCGATCGGTGAGCACGACGACCTTCGGCAGGTCCGCCGGTCGGCGCTGCGCGAGACCGCGGACCTGCTCGCCGACACGGTCGCCGAGGGGGTACGCACCCTCGCGTTCGTCCGTTCCCGCAAGGGCGCCGAGGTCGTGGCCGCCAACGCGCGCCGGTCGCTGGACGAGGCGGTGCCGGGGCTCGGCGACCGGGTGGCCGCCTACCGGGGCGGCTACCTGCGCGAGGAGCGGCGCGAGTTGGAGCGGGCGCTGCTGCACGGCGACCTGCTCGGCCTGGCCTCCACCAACGCGTTGGAGCTGGGCGTGGACCTGGTCGGGCTGGACGCGGTGCTGATCTGCGGCTACCCGGGCACCCGGGCGTCGCTGTGGCAGCAGGCGGGCCGGGCCGGGCGTTCCGGGCAGGAGGCCCTCGCGGTGCTGGTGGCCCGGGACGACCCACTGGACACCTATCTGGTGCACCACCCGGAGGCGATCTTCGGTGCTCCGGTGGAGGCGACGGTGCTCGACCCGGCCAACCCGTACGTGCTGGCACCGCAACTCGCCTGCGCCGCGGTCGAGGCGCCGCTCACCCCGGCCGACCTGGCACTCTTCGGCGACGGGGCGAAGGAGGCGGTCGACGAGCTGGTGGCGGCCGGCGCCCTGCGGCAGCGGCCCACCGGCTGGTACTGGCGGCACCGGGAGCGGCCCGAGGTGGACCTGCGTGGCGAGGGCGGCGCCCCGGTCTGTGTGGTGGAGTCGTCGACCGGCCGGCTGCTCGGCACTGTCGACGGCGGTTCCTCGCACTTCCTGCTCCACCCCGGTGCCGTCCACCTGCACCAAGGCGTCTCGTACGTGGTCGACGACCTCGACCTCGCGGACGGCTGCGCGCTTGTGCACGCCGAGGAGCCGGACTGGTCCACCCACGCCCGCGACGTCACCGACCTGTCCGTCGTGTCGGTGCGCTCCTACGTGGATGCCGGGCCGGTCGGCATGTTCCTCGGCGAGGTCGACGTGACAAGTCAGGTCGTGTCGTACCAGCGGCGGCGGATCGCCACCGGCGAGGTGATCGACACCCGGCCGCTCGACCTGCCCACCCGGGAGCTGCGCACGGTGGCGGTCTGGTTCACCCTGTCGCCGCAGTCGTTGGCTCTTGCCGGGGTCCAGCCGGCCGACGTGCCGGGTGCGCTGCACGCCGCCGAACACGCCGCGATCGGCCTGCTCCCGCTGATGGCCACCTGCGACAGGTGGGACATCGGCGGGCTTTCCACCGCGGTCCACCCGGACACCGAGGCACCGACGGTCTTCGTCTACGACGGGCAACCGGGTGGCGCGGGTTTCGCCGAACGGGCGTACGGAACGGCGTCGGCCTGGCTGCGGGCCACCCGGGACGCGATCGCCGAGTGCGGCTGCGAGACCGGCTGCCCGTCCTGCGTGCAGTCGCCGAAGTGCGGCAACGGCAACAACCCGCTCTCCAAGCCCGACGCGATCCGGGTGCTCGACGTGGTGCTGGCGAACCTGCCCGACTGAGCGGGTTGCATGAATCGGCATGCCACTGGGCACAATGATGTGGGAGCGCTTCCATAGATGCCCATACTGCCGATCGCCAGATGCCCATACTGCCGATCGCCCCCCGTGTCCGAGGAGGAGCCGTGGCCGACACCATCGCCGAGACCGTCGACCTGCTCTACAGCATTGACCAGGATCAACTCACCCTCGACCAGCAGATCGCGCTCGGGTCGGCGCTGGCCAACCTGGCTCAGGCCGAGCGCCTGGAGCAGATCAACGAACGGCTGCGCGTCATCCACCAGGTTTTCAACACCTGGGCAATGCGCGCCGCGACCACTCCTGACGGGCGCTGATCCGCCTCTCACCGGCACGGGCAACGGCATGCTGGGCTGGTCGTCCGACGGTCTCCGACGGCTGCCCAGCAGCATGCGATCGTCGGTGGCGGAGAGGGCGATGGTCGTCCGGCTGTGCGAGACTCCGGCGGACCAACCCCCTGAGGAGTTCACATGCAGCTCGACAATTTGCAGAGCCAGCACCAGTTCCACGTCCGCCAGCGCCTGCGCATGATGGTCAACCAGTACGAGGTCCGTGCGGTCTCCCCGGACGGCACCGAGGGTGAGCTGCTGGCGTTCGCGCAGCAGAAGCGGCTCGCCTTCAAGGAACAGGTGACGATCTACACGGACGACTCGAAGCAGCAGCCCCTGCTCGGCTTCAAGGCCCGCCAGCGCATCGACCTCGGCGCCACGTACGACGTGACCGACGCGGCCGGCAACCCGATCGGCTTGTTCCGGAAGGACTTCGCCCAGTCGCTGCTCCGGTCCACGTGGCACGTCGAGCAGGCCGGCCTGCCGCAGGTGACGGGCCAGGAGCGCAGCCTGCCGGTCGCACTGCTGCGCCGGTTCGTCGACTCGCTGTCCTGGCTGCCCTACCACTTCGACTTCACCGCCGGTGGGCAGCCGGTCTTCACCGTGGTCAAGAAGTGGGGCCTGCGCGACAAGTACGTCGTCGAGGTGCAGCACCCGCAGATCGACCGCCGCCTGGTCATCGCCATGGCCGTCGCCCTCGACGCGCTCCAGGCCCGCTGACAATCCCGGCCCCCGCTCTTCGGCCGCTGGCCGGGACAAGACCCTCGGCCCTGATCCCGGCCAGCGGGCCGTCTCCAGATACAGGAAGTCCGCCGGCGTCCCCGCGAACCAGGTTGCCGCCGCGAACCAGGCTGTCGCCGCGAACCAGGCTGTCGCCGCGAACCAGGCTGTCGCTGCGAACCATTTCGCCGCGAACCGGGCCGCCACCGCGACAGACGGTGCCGCCTTGGACCGGGTAGCCGCCGTGGATGGAGGGCCGCCGCCCAGCCCCATGTCGTTCAACCGCGCACCGGGCCGGCGCGGGCCGTCGACGTGGCGACCCGGGTCAGGCCGGGAAGTGGCGTGAACGTCACCTCGACGGTCACCAGCACGTCGAGCCCGTCGAGGCGACACCTGGCCGTCCGAGCGGCATTGCGCCCGACGATGTCGGCAGCGGACGCGCAGGCCACGGCCTCGCCGTCGAGCGGCCGGGCGGCGCCGGCCAGTGCACCGAGATCGGCTGCCACCGCCGCTCGCTGAGCCGCGATCTGCGCTGCGGCGACCGCGGCGCCGAACGTCCCGACCAGCACGAAGACCAGCCCCGTGGCCAGCAGCAGGACTGTCGCGCCACCGCGCTGCGCGTCCAGCGGGTCACCATCGAGTCCCTCGGCATCTGGGCCGTGAGTCGGTCGCACTACCGATCCCACTCGCCAGCGCCGGGTTCCACGGCGGCGACCGCGGTGGCGACCACGGTGATCCGCGGCAGCCGGCCACCCAGCGTCCGGACGGGCACTCGTACCGTCGTCTGCACCCGGTTGCCGTCGACGGACACCGAGACCTGCGCCCCCGGCGGTGCCGCGCGTCCGCCTTCCGCGCTGCCGTCCGCGCCGCGGGCGGCAGCCAGCGCCGCTTCCCGAGCCGCGTGCAGGCAGCTCGCCTGGGCGCTGACGGCGTTGACGGCGGTGAGTCCGGTCAGCAGGAGCAGAAGCAGCGCCGGCAGGCCGGCCGCCAGTTCGGCGGTGAACGACCCTCGGTCCCCGCCGGCGGCCAGCTCGACAGCACCGGTCTTCCGTCCGCCGGCCGCTCGCTCGGGATGCTCGGGCCTCCGATCGCGGCCGGCCTGCCGGCGCCCGATCACTTCAGCGCCCGGTCGATGACGGCGGTCAGCGCCGACTGGACGTTGCCGGAGGTCAGCACCTTCAACAGGATCCCGGCGAAGGCGACTGCGGCGAGCGTGCCGACGGCGTACTCAGCGGTGTTCATGCCGGCATCGCCGCGCAGGCGGGCGATGAGTTTGCGCATGGCTGTTTCCCTTCTCGATGGGTCAGAGCACGTCGCCGAGTACGGCGACGATCACCGGCACCAGGCCGGCGAGAATGAACGCCGGCAGGAAGCAGAGCCCCAGCGGCAGGACGATGAGCACGCCCGCCCGACGGGCTGACGCCTCGGCGGCGGTGGCCCGGTCGGCGCGTAGGTCGTCGGCGAGCCGGGTCAGCGCGCCGGCCAGGGCGGCGCCGCTGTTGGCCGAACGCAACGCCGCAGCGGTCAACCGCTCCGCACCGGGCACTCCGTCCAGCGCGGACCACGCTTCCGCCGGCCCACCGCCGAGCAGCAGCGTGCGGCCGGTCCGCGCCAACCGCGCGGCGAGTGGTCCGTCCAGAGCCTCGGCGACGGCAAGCACCGAGCGATCCACAGGTGCGCCCGCCCGCATCGCGGCGGCCAGCAGGTCGACCGCGAGCGGCAGCTCGACGGCCTCCTGCAGCCGCCGTTTGCGCACGCCCGGCGACTCGATCCGCCGCAGCAGGAGATCCAGCACGAACGCGGTCGGCACCGCACCGAGCAGCCCCAGCCAGCCCTCGACGACCACGGCTACGGCGAGCCCACCCAGCCCTGCGGCGAGGCGGATCGCGTCCGGCCGCCGCCCGCCGACCACGCTGCGTTGGCTCGCCGGACTTCGCGACCTCATCCGGCCCGCCCCGGCGCCGCGCCCAGCCGTTCCGCCCAGAGGAGGCCCACGACCTGCAGGACCACCGCGAGGACCGCACAGGACCCGCCGACGCTGTTGTGCAGCAGCACCGCCAACGGGTCGACGCCTATCCCGTACCCGAGCCCGATCCCACCCACCGGCAACGCCGCCAGCAACCAGGCCGTGGCCCGGGCGCCGGCTGCCTGGGCCGCCGCGGCAGCCAGACCCCGGTCGGCCGCCCGAGCGTCGGCCTCGATCCGCTCGACGAGGTCCGCCAGCGGCGCTCCGGTCCGGTCGGCCAGTCGCACCGCCGCCGCGGTCAGCTGACGCAGCCGGTCCGAGTTATCCCGCCCATCGGTGGCGGCCTCGATCGCGCGCTGGACGGGCAGGCCGGCCCGAAGGTCCGCCGCGAGGCCACACAGTTGGTCGAGCCCACGTCGCCGCCTTCGCTCGGCGCCGCGGTTCACTCGCCAGCGCAGCACGGCACGCACGGCCAGTGTGGCGTACCCGCCCACCACGACCGCTGCCACCGGGCCGCCGACCACGGCGCCGACACCACCTCCCAGCACCCCGACCAGCGGCAGCACACGCCTCGACGAGCGCGGTGCGCGCAGCCGCACCACCCCACTCGGCCCATCGGCCGAGCCGATGAACCGGTTGCCCGGGCGTCCCTCGGCCGTTGCCGCACCGGCGGTGTCACCCCGGCTGTCCGCCACATCGCCGCGCCCGGAGGCCGTCACCGCGTGCGAGACGTCGTCCCGATGGCCCACACCTGCATCGCCGCCGACGATCGTCGTCGCGGCCAGGGAGGCGCCGCCTCGTCGTTCCGCATCCCGGATCGTGGCCTCGGGCCCGACGGTGCCGGCCGGACGTCGGGGATCCCGGCGGGTCGGCGGACGGTTCGGGCCTACGGGACGGGCGAACCCCACCGACCCGCCCGTCGCCCCGGGCCAGCGTGCCGGGCTGCCGGCGACGTCCCGGCTGGGCCAGCCGAGTGCGGATGGTTTCCCGCCCAGAGCCACGGTGGACCGCGAGCGATACGGGATGCCTACCGGGCCGTCCGGGGTCGGCGAGTCGCCGGGCCCGTCGGCCAGACCGTCCGGCGTGCGGCCGAGTTCCCGGATCCACTCCACGAGTGCGTCGTTGGGATCAGCTCCGCCGGCCCCGCGTCCCGTCGTCAGCACCCGACGTCGGCGGGCCCGGATGGTGTGCACGGGCCACGCCAGCAGAGCGGCTACGACGAGCAGCAGCGCCGCCACCAGCATGGTCGCGCCGCTCATGCCGGGCCCGCCGATCCGGGCCACGGCTCACTCAGGATCGGCGGCACCGCCACGCCACGCTCCCGGAGCAGCGCGCCAAGTGCGCGGGCGGCCAATCCGAGCCCGCTGCCGCGTACCCAGGCGGGCACCACGGTCACCAACCGTTCCGGCCCCTCGGGCAGGAGAAGGCAGACCGACTCCAGGATGCGTCCCCGGTCGCCGCGCCGTACCTGAAACAGCACCTGCAGCGCGGCGGCCACCTGGGCGTGTAGCGCGGCGCGCGGCAGCCCACCCAACATGCCCAGCGCCTCCAGTCGGGCCGGCACGTCGGAGGGGGTGTTGGCGTGCAACGTGCCGGCGCCTCCGTCGTGGCCGGTATTGAGCGCTGCGAGCAGGTCGACCACCTCACCGCCCCGGCACTCCCCGACCACCAGGCGGTCCGGACGCATCCGCAACGCCTGCCGGACCAGGTCGCCGAGGCCGACCACGCCCGTGCCCTCCACATTGGCGGTACGCACCTGAAGCCCCACCACGTGCGGGTGCCCCGGACGCAGCTCGGCGGCGTCCTCCACCAGCACGATCCGCTCGGTGGCCGGCACCAACCCCAAGAGTGTGTTGAGCAGAGTCGTCTTGCCCGATCCCGTTCCCCCGGTTACCAGGTACGCCAGGCGGGCAGCCACGACGGCTGCGAGCAGCGGCGCCACCGGGCGCGGCACGGTCCCGTGGCGGACCAACTCATCGAGCGTGAACGGTCGATGTCGGAAGGTCCGCAGGGACAGGTAGGGACCCTCGGTCGCCACCGGCGGCAGCACGGCGTGCAGACGCGTGCCGTCGGAGAGCCGGGCGTCCGCGTACGGGGAGCCGTCGTCAAGCCGCCGGCCGGCGCTGGCGATCAGCCGCTGTGCCAACCGGCGGACGTCCTCGATCGAGCCCAACGGGACCGCGACCTGCTGCAGCCCGGAACCACGGTCGACCCAGACCCGGGTCCCGTTGACGAGGACGTCGGTGACCTCCGGGTCGGCGAGCAGTGGGGCCAGCGGCCCGGCACCGACCAGATCGTCGTGCACTCGGTCGGCTATCCGCAGCAGGGCGTTGTCGCCGAGCACCGCAGCGGTTGGCTCGGCCCGTACGGCGGAGACGATCGCCGCCGCGGTGACCGGCGTGGTGGCGGCGGCGATCCGCTGCCGTACCCGAGCAGCGAGGGTGCTGTCCTGCGGCCGGCCGGTCATGCCGCACCCGTCGCCGGCACACCGGTCAGGTCGGTGACGATCCGTTGGCACAGTGCGGCCAGCGGGCCTTTACCCGCGGCGGCCGGCGCCTCGCCTCGTTCCAGCCCTCGGCACAACCCGGGCTCGGGGCGCAGCGTGCCAGCCAGTTGGAGCCCAAGTGCCCGGGCCACCTCGGTCGCCCGAAGTCGGCCTGGCGCGGGCCCACGCACCACCACCGAGAGCGCAGCGCAGTGTGGGGCGGCGGCGGCCACCACCCGAGCGGCCGCAGCGGTGGCACGCAGCTCGGCGGGGACGACGACGAACGCCTGGTCGGCCGCCTGCAACGCCACCACCGCGGCGTCGTCCAACTGTCGGGGCACATCGACCACCACGAAGTCCCGACCACGCCGAGCAGCGTCCACGGTCGCCGCCATCGCCGCCGCTGGCAGCGCCAGCATCTCGCCGCGGTCCCAGGAGAGCACCACCAGGTCACCCCGGTTGGGTAGGGCCCGCACCAGCGCAGGGGCGTCCACCCGCCCGTCGGCGGTGGTGAGTGACGGCCAGCGCAGCCCCTCCAACTGCTCCCAGCCCAACACGAGGTCGAGGCCACCGCCGAGTGGGTCGGCGTCCACCAGCAGGGTGCGCAACCGGGCCCGAGCGGCGGTCACGGCGAGGCCACCGGCGAGCACACTCGCCCCGGCACCGCCCCGGCCGCCGAGCACCGCGACGATCCGGGCGCCTACGCCGTCCGAGCGGTCCGGGCCCTGCTCGGCGAACCGGTCCACCAGCCACGGCTCGGCGATGGGCAACATGGCGACGTGCTCGGCCCCGATCAGCTCGGCGATCTGCCAGCCGGGGTCCAACTGTCCGGCTCGGCCGACCAGCACCAGCCGGGGTCGCTGCGGCATCCGGGCACGCAGACACGACTGCGCCTGGTCGGCGCCGAGCAGCACCAGCGGAGCGGGCTGCCAGCGAGTGCGGGCGGCCGCCGGGTCGCGGGCAAGCTCCACCTCGGCCCCGCCAGCGGCGGCGAGCCGGAGCAGGTCGTCGAGCAGATCATCGTCGCCGGTGACGACCAGCGGAAGCCGGCGGATCGGTGGAACCGAGGTACGGGATGGCATCGCGGCCTCCAGCGGTCGGGCTCTGGTATGCCGCCGACCCTGCTCGGAAATCGCACGGCAAGCCGCCCCGATCGCGCCGCCTGTGGACAACCACGTGGGTTGTGGACAACGCCCGCCGAGCCAGTTGATCTGCTACGCGCGCGCCCTGTCCGCCACCGCGCGAATTGCTGGGAGGACACAGCGGGCCGCTCCCGGCAGGCAGCGCCCACGGCGACGACGGCGCCCGAGGACTGTCGGTCCACGGTCTGCGAGGATGGTCGGATGCCGCTGCGTGGCTACCTCGATGGCTTCCAACCGCCGGTTGCCGCGTCAGTCCTCGTGGACGCCACACCGTGGCTGGACGACCCCTTGTTCTGGCCGGCCTTCCTCCTCGCGCCGGGCGGCTCCACGACCGCGGCGGCGGCCTTCGGCACCGACCCGGCGGATGTCGCGGACTACGTGTCGGCGTTGCATCAGCACGACACCTGGCCGGTCATCTCCCTGGACCTCGCCCGGGGCCACCGCCTGCACATCCTCTTTCGCAACTTCGATGGCGACTCGGGATGGGACTACCTGGTTCAGCCGGTCGGCTCCGACGCGGCGATCACCGCTGCCGCTCTGGAGGGTGGTTTCCAGGGCCCGGCGCTTTCCTGGGCCGAGTTGGTCAGGACAGCGAGCCAACCAGACTCGATGCGCAGCCCGGCTGAGCGTCTTCTCCTCCTCCTTCCCGGCGTCGGCGATTCCGGTATCCCACCCGAGGCCCTGGATGTGGTGACATCGGCCGTCGTCGCCGTCGGAGCCAAGCACCGACCGGACGACGTCGCACGGGAACTGTTGAGAGCAAGCCATCGGTTCTGGGGCGACTGCGCCTGGGGCGAACGAGGCGACCTGCCCGTCTGCCTCGGCATACACAGTCCACGTCATCTGGGAGCAACCCCAGGCCAGTTGGCCCTGCTGGCCGAAGCCTTTGGCGGCTAGGCACCAAGTTCAGGCGGGACGGCCGCCGCCCCGCCGATCGTCAGATGTTCAGCGGCCCGCCGTTGCGTAGGGCGTCATCCTTGATCGCGATGAGATTCGCGGACACGTACGGGATGTTGTGCGCCTGGTGCCATTCGCTCGGAAAGTACGTGACCAGGCGCGACGCCTGGAAGCGACATTTGATCTCGGGCACGAATCGAGAATAGTTGGCGTCCGTAAAATACCAGAACGAGTTTTCGTTGTAGAACGCCACATGCGTCGGATCCTGGTAGGCACCCCGACCGTCGGTGCTCGGCGTCAGCGACAACAACATCCCGTTCGGGGCGAGCAGTCGGTACAACTCGTTGAAGAGTCCAATTTTGTCCACAATGTGTTCCAGGAAGTCGGCGGCCCGGATGACCCCGACACTACTGTCCGGCAGGTCGACGCCCTTGGTTATGTCGCACACCATGTCGACGCCAGACCCGTCATGGTAATCCAGGCCGAGATAGCCTTCCGGCTTGTTGTGGGCCGCACCCAGGTCCAGCGCCAGGAGCCCCTGCCGCCGCGACCAGGCCAGCGCGTTCTGTTGAATGTTCCGGTCGTAGATCTCCACCGTGCGTTGCTGGATGCGGGCGTTGACATCGGGAATGCGCTGCGTGTTCTTGGCATGCATGCGCTGCAGGTAGAGGCATTTTTGGATATGGTGGAAATCGCTCACCTGGTACATCCGAGCCATGAGGTCGGCGTCGTCCGCGACGTCGAGCGACTCGTCGTATCCGCCGACCTTCTCATAGATGTCCCGACGGAAGGCTCGCACGTGGTTCGGTGCGTACCAGATATAGCTCACGTTGTGCGGTGTCGGCGGCAACGCCCGACAGACCAGCACCTCGCGGCCGTCCACCTTCTCGTCGTAGTGCCGCCAGCCGAACGAACTCGCGAAACGGTCCTCACAACGGCCACCGTCCTCCTGGATCTGCGCGGTGTCGCTGTAGACGAACCCCACCTCCGGGTTGGCGTCGAAGGCGTCGACGATCTGTTGCAGACAGTCGCTGCTGAGTAGATCGTCGTCGTCAAGTTCGACCAGGATGTCCCCGGCAGCCTCGGCGCAGGCGTGTCCCTTCACGGCTCCGACGCCGTTCAGGTTGTCCTGAACAATGAGCCGGATTCGGTCGTCGTGCCTCTCCGGCCGCCAACGAGACCCTTGGTTGAGGACGACCACCCACTCCCAGTCGGTGAAAGTCTGCGCGACAAGCGAGCGGAAACATTCGTCGATGAAACGGGTACGGTTGCTTCCCGTGAAGACCGTTACGCGTGGCGTGTGCATTGGGCCGGTCACCTACCTGCCGGAGCCGAGGATCGAGCGGCCGGAGCCGGGCGGTACTTCGCTGGAACAGCCGAGGTGAGCTCCTTGTCCAGCCGGATCGCGGCCTTGAAGGCGTCCCGCGCCGCGGAGTCGTCACCGGACTGGGACAGCAGCATGCCCAGTCGCAGGTAGGCGGTTGACGACTTGTTGTCGATCGACACGACCTTTCGGTAGATGTCCATCGACGTCGTCGGGGCCTTACCCTCCAGTGCAATCGCCTTGTTGAAAAGGGCCGGCTTGTAGTTGCCGTCGGTCGCCAACGCCTTGTCGTAGTTGTTGACCGCCTCGTCGGGCTGGTTGCGCGACTGAGCGATGAAGCCCAGGTTGAACCAGGCGAACTTGTTGTCGGCCTCCGCCGCCACCACCTTCTCGAACGTGCTCTTCGCGGCGTCGAAGTTGCCGGCTTGGCCCTGTTCGACACCGAGCTTCAGCAGATCGGCCGGGGCGGTTGCGGCACTGGTGTCGCCGTTCGCCTTGTCGCTGTCGCCGGAGCTGCTCGTCTGCGGTTTCTCGGCAGGCTTGTCGCTGCATCCCGCGACTCCGGTCAACAGGACCGCACCACAGGCGAGTGACCCGAATATCTGACGTGTGCTCATTCTTCCTCCTGGACGCTAACGGGGCGGCCCGACCCGCTGTTCGGCCGGATGGCATTGCTACTGTCGGCCGTCGCCCGACCCGACGTGCTGGATGCGGGCGCAAACGCCAGCGGCGCGGACAACGAGATGCAGGACACCCAGATGTCGGCGCCTCCGCCGGTGAAGGTGAACTGGTAGCCGCTGGTCGAGAGTGGCTGGATAAGCACCGGGTTCACACCCGCGCCCGAGAGCTGATAACCGGTTCCGACGGCAATGTCTCCGGGTTGGCAGCCGAAATTGACGGGGGTATCCGCAATCACGGTCAGCGGGCCCTGAATATAGGCCGCTTGGATCCCGTTGCCCGCGACTCCCTGTGCACCTTGGGCGCCCTGCGGTCCTGGTGCGCCCTGCAGGCCCTGAGCACCCGCGTCGCCCTGGGGGCCCTGGATCCCCTGAGCCCCTGTCGCACCCTGAGCGCCCGCCTCCCCCTGGGCGCCTTGGACACCTTGAAAACCCTGGGCACCTACGTCGCCTTGTGCACCAGTGTCGCCCTGGGGTCCTTGTATGCCCTGCAAGCCCTGAGCGCCTTGCGCCCCCTGGACGCCGCTGTCGCCCTGAGCACCTTGAGCGCCCGTGTCGCCCTGGAAACCTTGGGAACCTTGAGTACCCTGAACACCGACGTCGCCCTGCGCTCCGACGTTTCCCTGAGCACCCTGAACACCGGCGTCACCCTGCGCTCCCTGAGGTCCCTGCGCACCGACCTCACCTTGCCCACCTTGCGCACCCTCAGCGCCCTGAGCGCCCTGAGCGCCGGCCTCGCCCTGCGCGCCCTGTGCACCGGTGTCGCCCTGCCCACCCTGCGCGCCTTGCGTACCGGCCACGCCCTGCGCACCCTGCGCACCCACGTCGCCCTGGAAGCCTTGCGCCCCCTGAACCCCGACGTCGCCCTGCGCACCGACGTTGCCCTGAGCACCCTGCGGACCCTGAACGCCGGCATCCCCCTGAACACCCTGCGCGCCCACGTCGCCCTGAAAGCCTTGGAAACCTTGCGCACCCTGAACACCGGCGTCACCCTGAGCGCCCTGAGCGCCCTGCGTACCGGCGTCACCTTGCGCACCCTGAGCGCCCTGAAGGCCCGCCTCGCCCTGAGCACCTTGGAAGCCTTGCGCCCCCTGAACCCCTACGTCACCCTGCGCACCGACGTTGCCCTGAGCACCCTGCGGACCCTGAACGCCGGCATCCCCCTGAACACCCTGCGCGCCCACGGGGCCCTGAAAGCCTTGGAAACCTTGCGCACCCTGAACACCGGCCTCGCCCTGCGCGCCTTGCGTACCGGCCTCGCCCTGCGCACCCTGAACACCCGCGTCACCCTGAGCGCCCTGAGCGCCCTGCGTACCGGCGTTACCTTGCGCACCCTGAGCGCCCTGAAGGCCCGCCTCGCCCTGCGCACCCTGGAAGCCCTGCGTCCCCTGAACTCCGACGTCGCCCTGCGCACCCTGCGCGCCCTGAGCACCGGCGTCGCCCGCCGCACCTTGAGCACCCTGAACCCCGGCATCGCCCTGGGCACCCTGGAAACCTTGAGCACCCTGAACGCCCGCACCGCCCTGCGCGCCCTGAGCACCGGCCTCACCCTGAGCGCCCTGCGTACCGGCCTCGCCCTGCGCACCTTGGACGCCCTGAGCGCCCTGCGTACCGGTCTCACCCTGCACACCTTGGACGCCCTGAGCGCCCAGGGCGCCCTGAGCACCAGCGTCGCCCTGGACGCCCTGGAAACCTTGAGCACCCTGAACGCCCGCACCGCCCTGCGCACCTTGAGCACCCTGTGTGCCCTGGACCCCGACGTCGCCCTGCGCGCCCGTCTCGCCCTGGAAACCCTGAGCGCCCTGCGCGCCCACCGCGCCCTGAGCACCAGCCTCGCCCTGCGCACCCTGAACACCCTGCGTGCCCTGAACACCCTGCGTGCCCTGAACACCCTGCGTGCCCTGCACACCGGCGTCGCCCTGCGCACCTTGAGCACCCGTCTCGCCCTGGAGACCTTGGAAACCTTGGGAGCCCTGAACGCCTGCGTTACCCTGTGCGCCCTGAGCTCCGGTCGCACCCTGAACGCCTGCATCGCCCTGCGCACCTTGGAAGCCCTGAGCACCCTGCGAGCCCGTCGCACCCTGCGCACCTTGAGCACCCACGTTGCCCTGCGCACCTTGTGCTCCCTGCGTGCCGGCCTCACCCTGCGCGCCCTGAACACCTTGAGCGCCCGAGTCCCCCTGGGCACCCTCGATTCCTTGAGGACCCTGGGCGCCGGTGTCGCCTTGAGCGCCGCTGTCGCCTCGGGCACCCTGGAAGCCTTGCGCGCCCCGTGCGCCCTGAGCGCCCGCATCGCCCTGCGCACCCTGAGCGCCTGTGTCGCCCTGGGGGCCTTGAGTGCCCTTGGGGCCATGCGAATCGCGGGGGTACGGCTTCTTACCCTCGTCGTGTTTAGCCCACGGGCCCTGCCAGCCCTGGGGGCCACAGTCCGTTGACGTGCCCGGGAACTGGTCCGACGAATCAAGATCGCCGCCGTCCTGGCGGACTGTCGACCAAGACGACGGCCACCCGCCGTACTGCCCAAGCGGACCCGGAGTGCCTACGTGCACGCCCCGGGCAGAGGAAGTCGCTTCCTCGGGTGGCGCTGCGGCCGCAGGCCCGCCCGTCATTCCGACTACCAGCAGGGCAGAGCCCAGCCCTGAAGCGGCGCGGCCATGCTTCAGCGCGCGCTGCAGCCGTCGGTCGTTGCTCATGACCCCTCCAGAGAGCCACCCCGGACATACCCAGAGCTACTTTGCGATGACTTAACGTCACCTATCAGGCGAGTTGCAGCGTATTGGACTGACTCATCCTCTGAAGGTGGTTTAGCAAGAGGTGCCCGCTTTTTAGGTCAAAGTGGATATTAGTCACAATCTGGCGTGCCCACCGCAGTTCGGAGCGGCAACCCGAAACCGCTTATCCAAAGGACTCGCAGTTCGGCGGTGAATCAGCACCAAGCTGGTCGCTCCGCTTGTGGCGAGGCACGCGGGGCCAGACGTCGACCACACCTCAACCGTGATCGCCTCGCAGGGCGTCAGCATTTCCGCAGCAGTGCTGGTGGCAATCCGGATGCGCCGGCACCGCGGTAGACCCGCGACCGGGCGCACGCCCCCCGGAGCGTCATTACGAGCGACCACAGTGGGGCGACAGTCGCGGTCGCCGTGGCGTTGCTGTTCATAGCCACCGGTACGCGTCGAGCCGCCGCACCTCTCAGTGACGCGGCGGTGCGGCATCCGCTGAAGACCGACCGACACTGGTCTGGCGGTGCACTGACCGCGTTCGCCATGGGTGGGCTGACGCTGAGACCCTTCCGCGCTACGGACTTCTCGGCTGTGCGCGCACTACAGCCACCCAACGCCACCCCCGCATCCTGGGGCGGTCGACGGCTCCTACAGCTCTTCAGGGGCGGGCCGAAGCAGACCCAACTGCGGATCGAAGCAGACCAGGCCGTGTTCCGCCGCGATTCGTGCGGCACCAGCCGAGACCTCCGCACAACGGCTGTACACCATCGGGAAGTAGATGAACGGTCCCGATGCCTCCGCGATCAGTGGCCCCGTCGACCACGGGCTCCGCTCTTCGTCGTCGTCCTCGGTGAGGTCGATCCACCGCTCAAGTAGGGCTTCGACATAGGCTCGGATGCGCGGCGTCGGCGGGATCTGGCCTGCACTGACACACCTCTCGTAGAGAGCCTGGAAGGCAGTCAGCGCTTCGGCGTTGTCGGCCGGCCTGTCGCCCTCCCACACCGCCAGGTCATAACTCATGCGCCGGAGTGTGCCAGCCAGCAACGACACGTCGCGGTACGTGACAGCGGTTGCACCTTCGGCTCACGAATGGGGTCGACGGTCCGGTAGCTGTGGCCGACGTCGACCGGTCAACGAGCATGGGCGCGCCGCGGCGGTGGAGGCCCATGGCGTATCGACCTCCCGCTTGCAGCGCACCGCCCACCGGAACAGCCCACACCGACGGCTCTCCCGTGGCACGCGATCCCAATCCCCAGTGGCGCGTCCGGCTTGGCCACCCACGTCGGCGAGAGCCGCGACCGAGGCTCTGCACATGAAAGCCCCGACCAGCACGCCCATACCCCCGACGGCCTTGCCGCCTCCGACCATGCAACGGCATCCCGGAAGATCTGGACGGGCCGGGGGACCACGGTGGCACGCTCCCACGGGAAAGGGACGACCCCCGCCGGGGGGAGACGGGGGTCGTCGAAGGTTCGGCTCCGGGGGGGTCGAGCCGAACCACTCAGCGGCCACGGGGGGTGCAACCGCTGAGGGTCTTGTCGGTTTCGAGGATGTGAAAGCTCGTCGTACGGACAAGTCTGCCTGAGCGGACCCGTCACGTCGAGTGGTGCCGACCCCACTCAGTGCGAAATTCTCCTCGCAGGCTGTGATCGTGATCACGCAGAGCGGGATTAATGGTGCCAGCCGGCAGGTCTGGACGGGTGGCCTGCCCCCGGGCACCCGCCGACGATAGACCATCCGGCTAGACTTTCGCGCCGTGGGCCGAAGTGCCGCTTTCTTCGATCTGGACAAGACCGTCATCGCCAAGTCGAGCGCCCTGGCGTTCGGTCGGCCGTTCTACCGGGACGGGCTGATCACCCGGCGTGATGTGGTCAAGTCGGCGTACGCGCAGCTGATGTTCCGGCTGGGCGGCACCGACGAGCAGACCATGGCCCGAACACGGGACTACCTGGCCGCGCTCTGCAAGGGCTGGCAGGTGGAGCAGGTCCGCCAGATCGTCGCGGAGACACTGCACGAGCTGATCAACCCCTATGTGTACGCCGAAGCCGCCGTGCTGATCGCGGAGCACCAGGCGGCCGGGCGAGACGTGGTGCTGGTGTCGGCGTCGGGCGAGGAGATGGTCCGCCCGATCGGCGAGTTGCTCGGGGTCACCGACGTGATCGCCACCCGGATGACGGTCCGGGACGGCCGGTACAGCGGCGAGGTCGAGTTCTACGCGGCCGGCCCGAGCAAGGTCGAGGCGGTCGGCGAGCTGGCCGCCGCCCGGGGTTACGACCTGGCCGACTCGTACGCCTACTCGGACTCGTACAGCGATCGTCCTCTGCTGGAGTGCGTCGGACACCCGAGTGTGGTCAACCCGGACCGGCAGCTGCGCAAGCTGGCCTCGGAGAACGCCTGGCCGGTCCTGGAGTTCCGGCACCCGATCCCACTGGGCCGCCGCCTGCGGGAACGACCCGCCGTCCCGGTGGCCGCTGCGGCCCTGGGCGTCGGGGTGGGCGTTGCGATCGGGATCGCTTGGTACGGCCGCCACCGTCGCACCCGCGCCGCCACCACCGCCTAACCCCCCACCCACCCCACCCCACCCCCGCGCCACCCACTCTCGGGTCGATCATGGAGTCGTGGTGGGCATCTTCAACCGATTGGCACCTTTTGCGGCCCACCATAACTGCATGATCGACGCGGCAAGGGGCGGGGCACAGGGGCGACAGCGCAGTGGGTCCGCTCAGGTGGCGGCGAGGATCTCGTCGCCGATGGCGGTGAGTTGGTCGGCGCCGACCTCGACAGCCGACATGTAGTGGCGTAGCCAGGAACGCAGTCCGTCCGGAGTGCCGGTGGCGAAGGCACCTGCCGAACCGACGTACTCGGGCTCGCGCTCGCGGTGCCCGACATCGACGGCGAGTAGGCCGCGCGGGTCGAGGCCGCTGGCGAGCAGCACCAGCCGGGCGGCGCCCCGGGCCACCACGCCGGACGGCCCGGCGAACGGGCGCAGGTTCAGCAGCTCTCCGTGTACGACCGCGGCAAGCACCAGCGGAGAGACCTTCGTGCCACCGGCGACCAGCCCGGCGAGCCCGTCCAGTCGGGTGGCGACCACCGGGTCGGCCACCGGGCGGCCCAGCTCGGCCTCCGGCACGATGTCGCGCGCGGCGAGCACGTGCAGTTTCGCGAGAGCCTGGCGGGGTGCCTTCGGCCACAGGTCACTCAGGCTGGGCAGTGCCCCGGCGACCCGCAGGGCTCCCTGGAGCACGGGATCGGTCACGGTGCCGGCCCGGACCGCCTCGCGTTCGTGCCCGGCCCCCTCAAGGGCGGCGCTGGCCACCGCGGAGCGGAGGCTGACCTCGGCGGCGACCTGCCCGCCGTGCCGGCGCAGCGCCCGGTGCCCGAGCGCCTGGTCGAATCGTTCCCGGGCCCGTTCGACGGCGGCGGGGACGTCGGCGAGCGCGAGCAGGGGCGCGAGCGGGTCGGAGGTCACCCCGTCACGCTAACGACCCGGCCCGGCCCGGCGGGGCGCACCCGGCCGCAGCGCGACCCGGACCACCCGCCCCGGCACCCCGTTCAACGCCGACACCCCTTGCGGGCAAGGTGCCACGTGCGGCGACCCAGGTGGGGAGGGCCGTCGGGCGCGCGGCGGGGGCCGCTCGGCGCGACGGGGCGGGCAGCGGTCGCCGCCCGGAGGACCCGCGACTACCCTCGTGCCCAGCGAGACGCAGGTCACCCGAGGACGAGGAGTCACGGCATGAGCGAGGCATTGGCCAATCTGCTGAACGAGACGCGCCAGTTCCCCCCGCCGGCCGAACTCGCCGCGCACGCCAACGTCACCATCGACGCCTACGCCGAGGCCGAGGCCGACCGGCTCGCCTTCTGGGCGAAGCAGGCCGACCGGCTGGCCTGGTCGAAGACGTGGGACGAGGTGCTCGACTGGTCGAACCCGCCGTTCGCGAAGTGGTTCGTCGGTGGGCAGCTCAACGTCGCGTACAACTGCCTGGACCGGCACGTCGAGGCGGGCCGGGGCGACAAGGTCGCCATCCACTGGGAGGGCGAGCCGGGCGACACCCGGACCATCACGTACGCCGACCTGCACGAGTTGACCTGCCGGGCGGCGAACACGCTCACCGAGCTGGGTGTCACGGCCGGCGACCGGGTGGCGATCTACCTGCCGATGATTCCGGAGGCGGCGGTCGCGATGCTGGCCTGCGCCCGGATCGGCGCGGCGCACAGTGTGGTCTTCGGCGGCTTCTCCGCCGACTCGCTGAGCAACCGCATCCAGGACGCCAGCGCCAAGGTGGTGATCACCGCGGATGGTGGCTACCGGCGGGGCAAGCCGTCGGCGCTGAAGCCGACGGTGGACGAGGCGGTGGCGAGTTGCCCGTCGGTGGAGCACGTGCTGGTGGTCCGCCGCACCGGCGAGGAGGTGGCCTGGTCGGCGAAGGACCACTGGTGGCACGAGACGGTGGAGACCGCGTCGGCCGAGCACACCGCGCAGCCGTTCGACGCGGAGCACCCGCTGTTCATCCTCTACACCAGCGGCACCACGGCCCGCCCGAAGGGCATCCTGCACACCACCGGCGGCTACCTGACCCAGGCGTCGTACACGACACACGCGGTCTTCGACCTCAAGCCGGAGACGGACGTCTACTGGTGCACCGCCGACATCGGCTGGGTCACCGGCCACACCTACATCGTGTACGGCCCGCTCTCCAACGGCGCGACCCAGGTGATGTACGAGGGCACCCCGGACACCCCGCACAAGGGCCGCTTCTGGGACATCGTCGAGAAGTACAAGGTCAGCATCCTCTACACCGCGCCGACGCTGATCCGCACGATGATGAAGTGGGGCGAGGACATTCCGGCCGGCCACGACCTGTCGTCGCTGCGGCTGCTCGGCAGCGTCGGCGAGCCGATCAACCCCGAGGCCTGGATGTGGTACAGGGAGTTCATCGGCGGCGGAGCGCTGCCCATCGTCGACACCTGGTGGCAGACCGAGACGGGCGCCATGATGATCTCCCCGTTGCCGGGGGTGACCGCGACGAAGCCGGGGTCGGCGATGGCCCCGCTGCCGGGCATCGTGGCCGACGTGGTGGACGACCAGGGCCAGTCGGTGCCGAACGGCGGTGGCGGTTACCTGGTGCTGCGCGAGCCGTGGCCGTCGATGCTGCGCACCATCTGGGGCGACGACGACCGGTTCATCGAGACCTACTGGAGCCGGTTCGAGGGCATGTACTTCGCCGGTGACGGGGCGAAGAAGGACGACGACGGGCACATCTGGCTGCTCGGCCGGGTCGACGACGTGATGCTGGTGTCCGGGCACAACATCTCCACCACGGAGGTGGAGTCGGCGCTGGTGTCGCACCCGTCGGTGGCCGAGGCGGCGGTGGTGGGTGCGACCGACCCGACCACCGGGCAGGCCATCGTCGCGTTCGCCATTCCGCGCGGCAGCACCGACATCGCCGGCGACGCGGGTGAGCAGCTCATCGCCGAGTTGCGCAACCACGTGTCGAAGACGCTCGGGCCGATCGCCAAGCCGCGGCAGATCATGCTGGTGGCGGAGCTGCCGAAGACCCGCTCGGGCAAGATCATGCGTCGGTTGCTGCGCGATGTCGCGGAGAACCGGTCGCTCGGTGACGTGACCACGTTGCAGGACTCCTCGGTGATGGATTTGATCTCCTCGGGGATGAGCGGCGCGAAGTCCGACGAGGACTGACGGCAGGCGTACACACCGGAGGGTGGCGGTCCGTGCGGACCGCCACCCTCCGTCATGTCTTACGGGTACGACTCACACCGGCGCGCCGGTGTCACATCGGTCGGTCGGCCGACCCGACAGCGGCTAAACGGCCACAGCCGGTGGGCCACCTCTGTCCTTTCGGTTGCTTGTGACTTAGGTTCACGCAGGTTGGAAGAGTTCGACACTCGTCACATCGATCGTCGAACGACCCCACGTCCTCCTCCCCATGCCCGAGAAACGGAGCGGCATGAACCACAAACCCCAGTCCGGGTCGCGCCGACGGCTACTCGTCGCGCTGCCCGCCATCGCCCTCGCGGCCACGTCACTGACCGTGACCGGCAGCGCGGCCGCCCAGTCGGCGTCGCCGACGCCCCGGGCGGTGATCGGCGCCGATGAGCACTACATCAACTACGCCGAGCCCGAGGTGCAGCCGGACACCACAGGCCGCGAGGTGAAGGGCAAGGGCGGCGTCTACACCCCTGCCGTGGAGTCCGCGCGCGAGTTCGACCAGAAGCACGCTCCGGGCAACCCGGTGACCGCCCGGCAGCTGGCCAAGGACGAGGCCAAGTCGCTGAAGACCGGTCAGAACCCCCGCAAGTTCAAGAAGGCGCCGACCACGCAGACGGCGAAGCTGCTGACGTTGCTCGTCGAGTTCAACGACAAGGCCAACGACGACTTCACCGGCGTGATGGTCCCGAAGACGGTGTTTGAGGACCGCACCTGCGTGCCCGGCACCGTGCAGAACGGGCCGAAGCACAACAAGATCCCGGACCCGTCGCGGCTGCCGCACGAGGACAACAACTCGATGTGGGTGCCGGACTTCTCGCCGTCGCACTACAACAAGATGCTGTACAGCAAGAAGGGCATCACCGAGCGGGTCCGCAAGGACCTGAAGGGCCCGGACGGCAAGAAGGGCATCGACCTCTCCGGTCGCACGATGCACAACATGTACCTGGAGATGTCCAAGAACGCGTACACGGTGGACGGGCAGGCCAGCCCGTGGATCACCGTGCCGCACTCGGAGGGCTGGTACGCGGCCAACCGCTGCTTCCAGGACGAGACCGGCGCCTGGGTTCCCGGCCGCGAGCAGTCGATGAACGGCCACCCGGACAACCCGGCCGGCGCGGGCCGCCTGGCGACCGACGCGATCGACGCGCTCGTCGCCAAGGACCCGACCTTCCCGTGGGCCGACTACGACATCGAGGACCAGGCCGACCGCGACGGTGACGGCAACGTCTACGAGCCGGACGGCGTGATCGACCACCTCGTGCTGGTGCACGCCGGTCAGGGCAAGTCGCGTGGCGGTGGCGCCGAGGGCGTGTACGCCGTCTGGGCGCACTCCTCCACGGTCGCCGGTGGTTACACCATCCCGGGCACCAACCTCAAGGCGTCGAACTACATCGTGCAGCCGGAGGACGCGGGCGTCGGCGTCTTCGCCCACGAGTTCGGCCACGACCTGGGCCTGCCGGACCTCTACGACACGTCCGGCAACGCCGACTCCGACGTGGACTTCTGGGACCTGATGGCCTCGGGCTCACACTCGGGTGAGATCTTCCAGGCGTTGCCCACGCACATGGGCATCTGGGACAAGTGGGTGCTCGGCTGGGCCGACCCGCTGACCATCCGCCCCGGGTCCAACCCGCGTGAGGTGAAGCTCGGGCAGACCTCGCGTACGCCTATCGACTCCGAGGACGGCATCAAGGTCGACCTGCCGGACAAGGTCACGACGCTGGCCACGCCGCACAGCGGCACCAAGATGTGGCACAGCAACAACGACCAGAGCTGGGCCGACGTCAAGCTGAGCCGGTCGGTCGAGGTGCCGTCGGCGGCGGACGCCAAGTTCTGGATGTGGAACAACTACATCATCGAAGAGGACTGGGACTACGGCTTCGTCGAGCTCTCCACCGACGGCGGCGCGACCTGGACCGAGCAGAAGGTGTACGCCGAGGGTGGCACCGTGGTCACCACGCCCGACGGTTACCCGGACCCGAACGGCCGGATGAACGACTTCGGCGGCAAGAAGTACGGCCTGACCGGCAGCACCAACGGCTGGCGCCACGACTACGTCGACCTGTCGGCGTACGCGGGGACGACCGTGCAGCTGCGACTGCGCCAGGCCACCGACGAGGCGTTCGAGGAGCGCAACTGGTTCGCCGACGACTTCTCGGTCACCGGCGGCGGCGCCACCACGTGGAGCGACGACGTCGAGGGCGGCGCCAACGGCTGGACGGCCACCGGCGGCACCTTCGTCGACACCAACGGCGGGGGCTGGAAGGTCTCCAGCGGCACCGAGGTGCACGCGCAGTTCTACCTGGCCGAGTGGCGCAACTTCGACGGCTTCGACAAGGGCCTGAAGTACGCGTACGACACGATCTACTCGCACGAGGCGTGGAAGGTCGACCGGATCTCGTACAACGCGCCGGGCATGCTCGTGTGGTACCGGGACAGCGCGCTCGGCGACGTCAACCACGTCACCGGGCAGATGACCGCCCTGCCCAGCTACGGCGCGAAGGGCGGGTTGCTCATCGTCGACTCGCACTTCGACCCGTACCGCCGCACGGGCGTGGCGGCCGAGAAGGACCCGTCGGTGACGGACAACCTGCCCAGCCGTCCGCAGTCGGCCAACGCGGCCTTCGGTCTCCAGAAGACGTACCCCTTCACGGAGTGCCTGGAGGCGGCGGGCGAGCCGTACAGCGCGTACTGCACGAAGTTCAAGGCGCAGGCGCCGGTGAAGTCCTTCACCGATGCCAAGACCTGGTACCCGGGCATCGAGATGCGGGACGGGTCTCCGTACGCGCGGGACAACGACGCGTCGGTGGTCGTCCCGTCGCGGAACAACGCGCCGTACACCACCCGGGTCACCCACCCGGACGGTAGCCCGGCGCCGGAGTTCTACGGCGTGACCCTGGGCGGTGGCGCGATCGTGCTGGGCACCGGCAACCCCGGTGACGCGGGCGTGAACTACGGCGTGTCGCTCACCGTCAAGAAGGCCGCGAAGGACAACTCGTCCGCGACGATCTTCGTCACCCCGGCGAAGAAGTAGTCGTTCGGTTGAGCGGTAACTGATTTCAGCGGTGTTGGTGGGGCCGGTGGCGGAGACGCCTCCGGCCCCACTGTCGTACATCGATCACATTGATCGAAATGTGTCGTTGCAACCCGGGGCGGCCGAGCCTCCGCTGGTCAACGTGGCTGATGAAGCGTTGGGGTGTGACGGTGGAAAGCATTCCCAACAAAATCTTGCAACAAATCGACGCGTTCGTCTTCCCACCCGTCCCGGCAGTAACTATGTTCACCAATGGTCCCACTCGTGGGATCGATCTCCCACCGGCCTCTACCCCCGTTGGGCCGGTTCCCTCACACCGGAGGTACCACGTGCGCAAAGTCGCAGTGGGTCTGCTCGGGCTCTCACTGACGGCGACAGGCCTGGCTTTCGGCCCGTCCGCCTCGGCGGCGCCTCAGCCCAAACTGCCGGTAGCAGCACCTGCCGCTGCCGAACCGCAGGCGCTGAAGGATGAGCTTCCCGACACGCTCGAGGACAAGCGGCGCGCCCTGCGCGAGCAGGGTCTCAGCGACGTGCTGAGCGGCCGCAGCAAGCCGATCGAGCGCAACGGCAGCACCGTCGTCAAGGTCGGCGAGGTCGGGAAGCAGGCCACCAACAAGGCCAACGCCCGCACCGCCGCCACCGATCCGCCCACCCAGGATCAGTACGTCGAGCTTGAGCGTGAGCGGACCGACAAGATCTTCGTGATCCTGGCCGAGTTCGGTGACGAGCGGCACCCGTCCTTCCCGGACAAGGACATGGCCCCGGACATCGCCGGGCCGACGACGTTCCAGGGGCCGCTGCACAACAAGATCCCCGAGCCCAACCGGGCCGTGGACAACTCCACCATCTGGCAGCCGGACTTCAGCCCGGAGCACTTCCGCCAGGTCTACTTCGGCACCAACCCGGGCGACGAGTCGCTCAAGCAGTACTACGAGGCGCAGTCCTCGGGTCGCTACACCGTCGAGGGTGAGGTGACCGACTGGGTCAAGGTCCGGTACAACGAGGCCCGTTACGGGCGCTCCGACGACCCGATCCCGGACCCGCTGCCCGGCCAGCCGATCGACCCGCGGGACGACCGGGCCGTCTGCGCCGACAACGTCTGCTCGAACACCTGGGACCTGGTCCGCGACGCCGCCAACCAGTGGGTCGTCGACCAGAAGGCCAAGGGCCGGACGGACGCGCAGATCGCCGAGGAGATGAAGTCCTTCGACCAGTGGGACCGATTCGACTTCGACCACGACGGCAACTTCAACGAGTCCGACGGTTACATCGACCACTTCCAGATCGTCCACTCTGGCGGCGACCAGGCCGACGGTGACCCGCAGCAGGGTGAGGACGCCATCTGGAGCCACCGTTGGTCGGCGTTCAACAGCTCGCCCGTCGGCCCGGCGAACAACCGGGCTGGTGGCACCCAGATCGGCAACACTGGCATCTGGATCCGCGACTACACGATCCAGCCGGAAAACGGCGGCCGCAGCGTCTTCTACCACGAGTACGCCCACGACCTGGGCCTGCCGGACGACTACGGACCCGGGGACAACAACAACGAGCACTGGACCCTGATGGCCCAGAGCCGGCTCGGTGCCAAGAACGACGCCGGCATCGGCGACCGGGGCGGCGACCTCGGCGCGTGGAACAAGTTCCAGCTCGGCTGGCTCGACTACGAGGTGGTCGTCGCGGGCCAGGACAAGAAGCTGGAGCTCGGTCCACAGGAGTACAACTCGAAGGAAGCACAGGCTGTCGTGGTGGTGCTGCCCAAGCGGGAGTACACCTTCAACTACGGCGCACCTGTCGAAGGCTCCAAGCAGTATTTCTCCGGTAACGAGGACGACCTCGACAGCTCGATGACGAGGACGTTCGACCTCACCGGCAAGTCTTCCGCGGCGCTGTCGCTCAAGGGCAAGTACAGCATCGAATCCAACTACGACTACCTCTACTTCGAGGCGTCGACGGACGGTGGCCAGACCTGGATCGACCTGAACGGCACGGCCAACGGCCAGCCGATCGGCGTCGATGGCGCCGGCCGCCCGGCCCTCTCCGGCAGCAGCAAGGGCACCTGGGTCGACATCAACATCCCGCTGACGGCGGTCGCCGGCAAGGCGACGCAGGTTCGCCTGCACTACGTCACCGACGGTGGTGTCTCCGAGGGCGGTTTCTTCGGTGACGCGATCACCGTGACCGCCGACGGGCAGACCGTGTTCAGCGACGGCGCCGAGACCGACGCCGGCTGGGCCCTGGAGGACTTCCAGGTGGTCGGTGCGACCTACACCCGGCTGTTCGACAACTTCTACATCGCCGGCAACCGGTCGTACGTCTCGTACGACAAGTACCTGAAGACCGGCCCGTACTTCTTCGGCTACGCGAACACCCGCCCGGACTGGGTGGACCACTACGCGTACCAGGAGGGCCTGCTCATCTCGTACTGGAACACCCGGTTCTCCGACAACAACACCATGCCGGCGTCGGAGGCCAACCCGGGTGGTCACCCGGGTGAGGGTCGCAACCTGTACATCGACGCGCACCCGGAGCCGATCTACAACCTGACCGGTGCTCCGTGGCGGGCCCGGGTCCAGGTCTACGACGCGCCGTTCAGCCTCAAGAAGGCCGACTCGTTCACCCTGCGCCTCAACAGCCAGCCGCAGTACATCCGCGGTCAGGCTGCCCAGCCCCTGTTCGACGACACCAAGAAGTACTTCTACGAGGAGCTGCCGAACCACGGCGTCAAGCTCCCCGCGACCGGTGTCAAGATCAAGGTTCTGGAGCAGGACGGCACCTCGATGAAGATCCGGATCTTCTGACCGACGATCCCGCACCACCCAGCGGCGCCCGGGCAGCTTGTCTGCCCGGGCGCCGCCCTTCGTCCAGCCGGCCGGATTCGCCGTGCTCGTCGCGCCGACCGGGGTTCGCGCCGGCATCGGCACCCGTTGACGCGGCCGACCCGCGCCAGCGTGTCGCTAGGGGACATCCCGGGCTTCTCCCTGTTCAACGCGACCACCAGGGCCGTCGCCGGTGACCGGGTCCTAGGCTGTCTGCCATGACCGACCAGCGCGGCGGAGTCGTCGACGAGTCCTGTGTCCTCACCGAGGGGCCGTGGACGCACCGTTTCGTCGGCGCCAACGGCACCCGCTTCCATGTGGTCGAGGCCGGCACCGGGCCGATGGTGCTCTTCCTGCACGGCTTCCCAGAACACTGGTGGGCGTGGCACCGGATGCTCCCGGCGGTCGCCGACGCCGGCTTCCGGGCGGTCGCCGTCGACCTGCGCGGCTACGGCGCCAGCGACAAACCACCCCGGGGGTACGACGGTTACACCCTCGCGGCCGACATCGCCGGGTTGATCCGCGCGCTCGGTGAACGGTCGACGACGATCGTGGGCAGCGGCGTCGGCGGCATGGTGGGCTGGACGGTGGCGTCCTTCCACCCGCCCCTGGTCCGCCGGCTCGTGGTGTTGGGGGCACCACACCCGCTGCGCCTGCGCGCCGGCATCTTCGCCGACCCACGCGGGCAGTTCGCCGCCTCCACCCCCGCGTTGAAGTTCCAACTCCCCCGCTACGAACACGTCCTGACCCGCGACGGCGCGGCTGCCATCGCGGAGATCCTGCGCCGCTGGGGCGGACCACACTGGGTCGCCGGGCCGGACTTCGACGCGTACGCCGAGCGGTGTCGGGAGGCGATGTGCATCCCGCAGGCCGCGTTCTGCGCGTTGGAAGGCTACCGCTGGGCGTTCCGCTCACTGCTGCGGCTGCACGGCTACCGGTTCGTCCGCCTGATGCAGAAACCACTGGCCACCCCGACCCTGCAACTGCACGGCGCGCTGGACCCCGCCTCCCTGCCGCGCACCGCCCTGGGCTCCGGGCGCTACGTCGTCGCCCCGTACGAGTGGCGACTGCTCGACGGGGTGGGGCACTTCCCGCACCTGGAGGCGCCGGAGTTGGTGCTCGGCGAGATCCTGCGCTGGGCCAAGAGCTGACCGCTCAGACCCGCTGCTCCCGCAGGTCGGTGACCTCGGAGGCCGGAGCCCAACCCTGGTAGACGCCGAAGTCGAAGACCTCCAGCCGCATCGCCTCGGCCACCGGCCAGCGGCCACCTGTGTATTCCACCCGCAACCAGGCGTCATGCTCGCCCAGCACGATGAACGGCTGGCCCTGCCAGGTGCAGGTGGTCCGCACGTACGCCAGGTCCTCGATCTCGGTCGCCGGCAGCACCCGGACGTACCGGCCCGCGCGGACCTCCTCGAAGCCCTCGCCCGGCTCGGGTTGGTACAGGCGGATGTTGTCGCCGTCCGGGCTGGCCTGGTATTCCCGGCCCTGCCACCGGGCCACGTAACCGTCGCGCATCACGCCTCACCGACCCGTCGCCAGACCACCGTGTCGGTGTCGAGCTCCGCGACCACCCGCTCGGTGCCGTCCGCGCCGATCCGCCAGAGTTGCGTGCCGTGCGGGAGGCGCGCGCTGTCCACCTTGAACTCCGCGACCACGTCGCTGCTCTCCCCCGGGGCGAAGCCGTTGCCCCGGAACGGCGGGCGTTCGATGACCCAGCCCTCCATGGCCCGCATCGCCGGTTCGTTCTGACCGCCGTACGGGATCCGGTAGAGACTCGGCCGGTGCGCCGGCCAGCGCAACACGTAGATCTCCTCGGCATCCCTGGCGAACGGCGATCCGGGGTAGCTGAGGCCGAGCGCGTCGTGCACCTGCGCGGGCGTGGTCAGGTGGGCCAGCTCACCGGCCCGGTGCACGAAGCCGGAGACCCGGTCGTACCCCCGATCCAGGTAGTACGCGAGTTGGCTGGGCGCGACCGCCTTCTGCATGACAGTCGGTCGGGCCGGGTCGACCGCCGCCGGAGCGTACCGGGGGCGGGCGGTGGGCTCCGCCACGGCCGGCGCTTCCTCCGGGTCCACCTCCAGGTCGTCACCGAGCCCCACCTCGGCGGCCCAGTTGGCCAACGCGACGATCTGTTCCCCGGGCAGCTTGGCACCGACCGGGGTGCCCGGGTTGACGGCGAACGACCAGTCCTCGTCCGGCCAGCGCCGGATCAGTTGGGCGAACTTCACACCGACGGTGGTGACGTCGCCCTCGACGTGGTCGGCGAGGCGCTCCGGCGACGTGTAGACCACCACGTACGTCTCGCCGTCGAGCTGCGCCGTACGCCAGACGAAGCCCGCGTCACCGGGCCGGCTGCCCGGCACCGAATCCGGTGCCGCCGGCAGCAGCACCCGGGCCAGCAGCAGGGTGGACAGGAACGTGTCGGTGCTGCCGGCACCGGCGGCACCGAGCAGGTCCTCCTCGACGGTGTTGGCCGGCTCGAACTCGACCGGGGCCGGCTCGTCGACGGGCGGCGGCTGCCCGGCGCCGTCCCCGGTCGCGGTCACGCCACTGCCGACCCGATCCGCGCCGGTCGCGCCGCTGGGCCGATCCGCGCTGGTCGCGCCGCTGCCGACCCAATCCGCGGCAGTCGCGCCACTGCCGTACCGATCCGCGTCGGTCGCGCCGCTGCCGTACCGATCCGCGTCGGTCGCGTCGACCGACGAGCCGTCGGTGTCGGTGCGTTCGCCGCTGACCGGGACGCCACTGCGGTCAGCGCTGGGCCCGCCGCCCGTGCCGGCACCGACCAGACCGTCCGCGGCAGGCCCACCACTGGTGGGTGGCACCGACGGGCTCGGACCGGGGTTGAACGACGCGGGACCGGACCGGCTCACACTGGACGACGACGGACTGAACAGGTCCGGACCGGAGGGCGCCGAGTCGAACGGTCGCGGGGCGGGCTCGGCGGGGCGGGGCTGCCGGGCCGCGTCGAACAGGCCGTTGGCCTCGACCGGGTCGGTGAGGTCGCGGGACTCGATGATGGTGCCCTCGATGACGATGGGCGTGAAGCCGCGACGCGGCGCGGGCGGGCTGGAGACCGGTTCCGCGGCAGACACCGACAGCTCTTCCACCGGCCCGAATCGGCTCGGCCGGTCGCGCGGGATCGCCTGGGTCTGCTCTGCGGCCGGGCCGAGTCGCTCCGCCGCTGCGCTCGGCGGCGGCTGGCCGGTCAGCCGAAAGGCGCGCGTGGGCTCCTCCGCCATCGGGTCGGGTCGGCGCGGTGGCAGGGGCTGGGTGATCTCCTCAGCCGGTGCCGGCGCGCGGACCCCGCGGGACGCACCGAGGTCGCCGGTCGGCCGCCGCAGCGGCCGGGTGGTGTCCGGGTCCGGCATTGGAAAGGCGCGTGTCGCGGCCTCCCCGGCCGACGCGTCGGCCGGGCGGCGACGTGGGAAGGGCTGGCTGCCCCGCCCGAATCGACTCGGTGGGGCCGCGCGGTCGGCGGGCCGACCCCCGCCCGGCGTGGGGTCGGACGCCCGGTCCCGGGCGGTGGTGGGTTCGAAGAAGGAACGCCGAGCGGGTTGGGGGCCGCCGTTGCCGTTGCCGTTACCGGCGGCCGGACCGTCGACGTCGCTCGGCCGGTTCGCAGCCGGCCAGCCAGTGCCGGGAGACTCGGCCGGCCAACCCGGGCCGGGAGACTCGGCCGGCCAACCCGGGCCGGGAGACTCGGCCTGCCAACCCGGGCCGGAGGACTCGGCCGGCCGACCGGGACTGGGGGATTCGGCCGGACCGACACCGGGACGGTCGGCGGGCGCCAACGGTGCGAACCGGGACGACCGACCGGTGCGGGGCAGGGGGCCGGCCGCGCCTGGTTGCGGCGGGCCGCTCGGGTGCCGGTGACCGGCGGCGGGCAGGTCATCCTGGCCGGGTCGGCGCGACGGCTCGACGGGGCCGGGCGTCCGCGACGCCGGGCCGGGCATCGGCGGGGTGCCCGCCGCCCGGGGCGTCGGACCCCACGCGCCCCGGCGGGGCGGGACCGCGGCAGAGGGGAACGGCGGAGGCGGGACCGCAGCAGGGGGGAACGCGGCTGGGGGGACCGCAGCCGGCGGGACCGCAGCCGGGGGGAACGGCGGAGGCGGGACCGCAGCCGGGGGGACCGCGTCAGGCGGAACCGGTGCAGACGGGACCGGGGCTGGCCCGGACGGCGTCGCGCCCATCGCGGGAGGTGCTCCAGCAGCTGCTGTGGCGTCCCGGCCCGGTGCACCGGTGCGGGTGCGGGCCAGGGTCTCCGCCCGCTCCAGGCGAGCGCGGGCACCCATGGTGCGGCCGGGCAGGCGCACGTCGCCCCGGGAGAGTTGCGACACGAACCACGCTGGCAGGTAGCCCTCGACCGGCAGACCTGGGTTGACGGCGAGCCACCACTCCTGGTTGGGCCAGCCGACCGCGAGGTCGGCGAAGGGCACGCGTCGGTTGCTGCCGGGGTGCTCACCGAGGCAGGCCCGCAGTGCGCCGGCCGACGTGAAGGCCAGCACGTGTGTCCGGCCACCGGTGGTCCAGGTGCCCCAGCCGGGGGGTGCCTGGCCGGGTTGCGCCGGCGCGGAGACCGGCAGCAGCAGATCGGTGCGGGACAGGAGCCGGAAGTAGAGCTCCTGGTCGTTGGCGCGCAGCGCGTCGCGCATCGCCACCTCGGCCTCCGTGGCCGGCTCCCATTCGGTCACGGCCACCTCCCCTTCCGAGAACAGGCCACAGGTATCGCGTACAACCTACAAGGTGGTATCAAGATCACAATGGCTGGCCGTCGGCGGTCTGCCGGGGCGCGGGCAAGGCGATAACATCCCGTCCCGGAGCCGACACGATACGGAGGCTGTCGATGTCCCGATCGATCATGCGCCCGGTCCTCGCAGGTCTGGCCGCGAGCGTGCTGACCGTGCCGGCCCTCCCGACCGCCACCGCCACCGCCAGGCTCCGGACGGCACCGGCGTGCGCGACCCCCCTCGCCCCCGTCCGGCCGGTCACGGCCGCGCCGTGGCCACAGCAACGGTACGACCCGGCCCGCCTCGCGCCACTGGCCACCGGCGCCGGGGTGACCGTCGCGGTGGTCGACTCCGGGGTGGATCGGGCGCACCCCCAACTGACCGGGCGCGTGCTGGCCGGCACCGACCTGCTCGACCCCGGCGGCGACGGCGGTCGCGACTGCGCCGGGCACGGCACCGGCGTGGCGAGCATCATCGCGGCGGCACCCCAACCCGGAGTCGCCTTCCGCGGTCTGGCACCGAATGCCCGGATCATGCCGGTGCGGGTGAGTGAGCAGCAGGTGGTGCAGGGGCGGGAGTCGGGGCGTACGGTCGGCGCCGACGAATTCGCCCAGGCCATCCGGTGGGCCGTCGACCATGACGCGGACGTGGTGAACCTGTCGGTGGTGTTGTATGCCGACGATCCGGAAGTCCGTGCTGCCGTGCGGTACGCCCTGGACCGGGACGTGGTGCTGGTGGCCGCCGCTGGCAACCTGCACGACGGCGGGGATCCCCGGCCGTTCCCCGCCGCCTACGACGGGGTGCTCGGCGTGGGGGCGATCGGCGCCGACGGCGGGCGGGCGACCTTCTCGCAGACCGGATCGTACGTCGACCTGGTCGCGCCGGGCAGCGAGGTGCTGACCGCCGCCCCCGGGTCGGGCCATCGTCAGGTCGAGGGCACCAGCTACGCGGCACCGTTCGTGGCCGCCACCGCCGCGTTGCTGCGCGAGTACCGGCCCGAGTTGACAGCTGCCCAGGTGGTGGCACGAATCATCGCCACCGCCGATCCAGCTCCCGGAACGGGCCACGGCGGCGGGTACGGTGCCGGCGTGCTGAACCCGTACCGGGCGGTCACCGAGACCAGCGTCGGCCGCGCGGCCGATCCTCGTCCGGTCGCCGTGCTCGCCGACGACCGGGCCGACCCGGCGCTGCTCGCCCGCCAGGCCCGCCGGTCGACCGCGCGGGAGCGGGCCCTGCTGGTCGGTGCGGCGGTCGGCACGACCGCAGTCACCGTGGCGCTGCTCGCCCTGGTGTTGCCCCGTGGCGCACGCCGACGCTGGCGCCCGGCCGACCCGGCCTGACCTCGGAAGCTGACTGCCCGGACCGAGGACCTGCGGCGGCCGGGCAGCGGACCGGAACACGGTCAGCTCTCCCGGCCGACCGCGGTCACTGGAACAGCCCGGTGTTCTTCTTTTCGGTGTCCAGGTAGTCGGTGGCCGAGTCGTGCACCGCCAACCTGATGTCCCGCAGCATCGCCTGGAGATCCTGCGAGGCGGACCGCCACCGCGCCTGCCGCTGCTCGTAGGCCTGGCGGGCCTCGCCCGTCCAACTCGCCACCAGCGGGGCAGCGTCTCGTTCGAGTTGGCCGAGCTGCGAGTCGAGCGTGTTCAGCGCCTTCTGAATGTCCGCGCCGGCCTGCTGAAGCGCGGCGAAGTTGACGACCAGCACACCATGGTCCATCGGATTTCCCTCCCGAGCGGGATCAGAGCGGCAACTGGATGCCGCCGCGATTGGTGCCGGCAACCCGGCTGGCCACCTCGTCGTCCGAGACGTCGTACTGTCGGCCGGCGGTGCGGATCGCCCCGGCGGTCTCCCGCAGCGCTCGGTGCAGCGCCGCCTGGTCCTCTGACCACTGCTGCTTGACCTGCTCGAAGGACCGGCCACCAGCACCACGCCAGGCCTGCTGCAACACCTGCAGCTCGGCCAGCAGGCCGGTCAGCATGGACTGCAACGACTGGTCAACCTGCTCGAACTTCGCGGCGGTCTGCTGCATCACCGCGGCTTCTGCCTGGGTCTGGGACACCCGGACGTCACCTCGTCTCCCTGATCGCACCTTGGCCCTCGACGCGCCCGCCCTGGGAACGCGTCGTTCGCTTGGCCCGGTCGTCGAGCACTGAGACGCGGGTCAGCGATGACTTCGTGGCTGACGGTAGCGGTCTCGTAGCGGTTCGGCTACCCCACGCTTCTCCCCTGTGGACAACCGCGAGAGCCATCGGTCGCTTACGATGTGCCGCAGCCACGTCGCGGCGCGTGACGGGCCGCCGCAGGGCGGCCGGACGCCCGACCCGGGTTCCCACTGGTCGAGGAGGCACGGTGCCGGCGATCACCACCGGAGGGCCGCACCCGGCGACCCCGGTCGGGTCCGGGCCGAGCCCCGCGGCACGAGCAGTCGGGCCGGGTGAGCCGGCCGGGTCGGACCGACCCGCCGAGGGCAGCCCAGGCTCCGCCGGTCCGCGCACACCGGGTCGCCGATCCCCCCTCGACCGTCGTGCCTGGTCCGACCGCCGTGCCTGGTCCGATCGGCGGTCCGGCGCCGGGGTGTGGGCCGGGCAACTGGTGACCGCGCAGGTCGCGGCGGCGCTCGTCCTCGCCGCCCTCGGCCGACCCGCGCCGGTCATCGTCGCGGCCGCACTGGTGGCCGTGCTGCTGGTGGCGACCGTCGGGGTCCGGTTCCGGGGCCGGTGGCTGTTCCAGTGGCTGGGCACCGCCGTCGGGCACCTGACCCGACGTCGGGCGCTCGCCGGGCCGGCCGGCGCGGCCGACCTGCTCGACCTGGTCGCTCCCGGCACCGTCGTCCGCTCCACGGAGCTGACCGGCGGTCCGGCCGCCGTGCTGGAGGACACCACCGGCATGGTGGCGCTCCTGGAGCTCGGCGACCCCGGTGACCTGCTCGGCGACGTGTCCCAGGCGATTCCCCCGCCATCGGCGTTGCTGCCCACGGCCGGGCCGGACATGCCCCCGCTGCGGGTCCAGCTGCTGCTCGCCGGGGCACCCGCACCGGTCCCGGCGGCCGGCACGGCCGGCACGTCGTACCGGCAGCTCACCGACGGGCGGCTGGCCGGGCGGGAGCGGGCGGTGGTGGCGGTCCGGGTGCTGCGGGTGGACGGGTGGTCCGCGGCGGACCTGCGCCGGGTGCTCGCCGGGACGGTCCGCCGCATCGTCCGCCGGTTCGGATCGCTGACGGCGCGGCCGCTCGGCGTACCGGCCGCGCTGCGGGTCCTGGCCGAGCTGGCCCACCACGACGGCCATCCGGTACGGGAGTCCTGGCCGACACTCCGGTCCGGTGCCCTGGTCCAGGCCACGTTCCGGCTGGTCCGGTGGCCAGAGGCGGGCGGTGCGGGTGGGCGGCGTCTGGTGCCCCGGATGCTCGCGCTGCCGGCGACCGCGACGACGGTGTCGATCACCGCGGGTCCGTCGCCGACCAGCGGTGTCGGGCCGGCGCCGACCGAGCTGACCGTACGCCTGGCCGCCGCGACGGCGACCGAGTTGACCGCGGCCACCGAGGCGCTGGAGCGCCTGGTGACCGACCTGGGCGGGGAGCTGCGACGTCTCGACGGCGCGCACCTGCACGGGTTGGCCGCCACGCTGCCACTGGCGTTGACCACCCCCGGGCCGCAGCAACGCTCCGCGATGGACGACTGGGAGCTGACCCTGGGCGACGCGGGGATGATGGTCGGCACGAACCGGCACGGCCGAGCCGTCACCGTGCGACTCTTCCGGCCGGAGAGCACCCGGGTGCTGCTGGTCGGGGGGGTGCGTGCCGCCCAGTTGGTGGCCCTGCGCGCACTGGCCCTCGGTGCCCTGGTGGTGGTGCAGACCACCCGGCCGCGCGCCTGGGAGCCGTTCGTCCGGGGGGTGGGCGCGCCGGGCGGGACGATCCCGTTGCTGCCGCCCGGTCGACCGGTCGCCGACGGGGTGGGCACCGCCCTGCGTCCGTTGCTGCTCGTCGTCGACGTCGGCCCGGTGCCGGCCGAGGCCGAGCCGGGTCCGCCGTGGCGGGCCACCCTGGTCGTACGGGACGAGCTGACCCCCGCGGACGTCGACGCGTTGAGCCGGGCCGACCTCGCGTTGCTGCAACCGCTGGACGCCGCCGAGGCCGCGTTGGCCGGTGCCGCCCTGGGGCTGGGCGGCTCGGCCGAGTGGTTGACCCGGATCCGGGACGACATGGTCGCCGTGGTCAACCGGAGGGCGTTGCGCTGGGCGCTGCTCTCCCCCACGCCGATCGAGGCGCAACTGATCGGGCGACCGGCGCGCGGCTGATCCACACCGATGATCAACCGCCGGGTTACGCCGGTACGAGGTCCGTGGCACGATCCCCGCCATGTGTTTTCTGAAAGGTCTGCTGATTCGGCTGGCCAGCACAGCGCTGGCTTTCTGGCTGGCCACACTCCTCATCCCCGGCATCTCACTGGAGTCGGACTCCGCCGTCGAGACGGTCACCACGCTGCTCCTGGTGGCGGTGATCTTCGGCGTGGTCAACGCGGTCCTCCAGCCGGTCATCAAGACCGTCGGTTGCGGCTTCTACCTGCTGACCCTGGGTCTCATCGCGCTGGTGGTGAACGGGCTGCTGTTCCTGCTCACCAGTTGGATCGCCGACCAGGCTGGGCTGCCGTTCACGGTGGACGGTTTCTGGCCGGCCGCCGTGCTCGGTGCGCTGTTCGTGAGCATCGTGACCTGGATCCTCGGCGCCGTCCTCGACCGGGACTGACCGTCCGCGGGCCAACACCGACCCGCCCCCTCGGGGCTGCGACCACGGCCGGCCGATGACCAGAATTTGGGAATTGGCCGGTCGGGTCGCCCACCGCGGCGGCTAGCGTCGCAGCGTGTTCTCGCTGACCCGCACCGACGGCCATCTGCTCAGCACCGACCCCACCCGGCTCGATCTGGCCCTGGTCCATCTCTGGTTGTCCACCGACGCGTACTGGGCGCTCGGCCGGGACCGGGAGACCACAGCGCGGGCGTTCGCCGGCTCGCTGCCGTTCGGCGTCTACCGACCCGAGGACGACCGGCAGGTGGCGGTGGCCCGGGTGGTCACCGACGGCGCCACCTTCGCCTGGCTCTGCGACGTGTACGTCGACCGGGCCGCCCGGGGCCGCGGGTTGGGCGGCTGGCTGGTCGCCGCGATCCGCGACCACCTGGACGACCTCGGCGTACGCCGAATCCTGCTGGCCACCAACGACGCCCACCAGGTGTACGCGCGGGTGGGCTTCACGCCGCTGGACATGCCGGAGCGGTGGATGCAGCTCGACCGACGGGTACCGGTGACCCCGATCACGGGAAAGGAGCAAAGCGCCGTTACACCCCTTACGGTGGAGGGGTGACGCCACTCCGCCTGGGATACCTCTACGGCTTCGGCGCGTACCTGATCTGGGGTTTCTTTCCGCTCTATCTCAGGCTCCTGCGACCTGCTGGTCCACTGGAGATCCTGGCCCACCGGATCGTCTGGTCGGTGGTCTTCGTGGCCCTGCTGTTGGCGGCGCTGCGCAACGTCGGCTTCCTGCGGGCGCTGCTGCGACGCCCCTGGGCGGTGGCCGGGGTCGTCGCCGCCGCCGCGCTGATCGCCGTCAACTGGGGCGCCTACATCTACGGGGTCAACTCCGACCGGGTGGTGGAGACCGCGCTCGGCTACTTCATCAATCCGCTGGTCGTGGTGCTTCTCGGGGTGACGGTGCTGCGGGAGCGGCTACGCCCGGCACAGTGGGTGGCGCTCGGGATCGGCGCGTCGGCGGTCGCGGTGCTCACCGTGGACTACGGTCGACTGCCCTGGTTGGCGTTGACCCTGGCGTTCAGTTTCGCCGGCTACGGGCTGGTCAAGAAGCGCCTCGGGCTGCCACCGGCCGAGGGCCTGTTCGTCGAGTCGGCGGTGCTGGCACTGCCGGCGCTGGGCTACCTGGGGTGGCTCACGAGTCGTGCCGAGTCGACCTTCGGGCACGTCTCGGCCGGGCACACCGCACTGCTGGTGCTGGCCGGTGCGGCCACGGCGATCCCGCTGCTCCTGTTCGCCGGGGCGACCAACCGGCTGCCCCTGAGCGGCCTCGGCATGATCCAGTATCTGGCGCCCATCCTCCAGCTCGGCTGCGGCGTGTTGATCTTCCATGAGCCGATGCCTCCGGCCCGCCTCGTCGGCTTCGCGCTGGTCTGGCTCGCCCTCATCGTCTTCACCGCCGACGCAGTCGGCAAGGCCCGCCAAAACCGCCGACCCCAACCCCAACCCCAAACCCCCATCCCCACCCCGTAACCCGGCCCCGCCGACCCCCTCCCCGCGATCTTGCAGTTTCTGTCGCCGAAATGCCCACCATGCCCCCTTACGGGAGGACAGCAAGTGCAAGATCGCCGAGGGCACGGGGTCGCGGGTTAGGGGACTGCGTAGGTGAGGATTGGTGTGCCGTCGATTCGTTGGAGTTCCACGCTTACCAGCTCGGCAGCGGTGAACCTGGTGGCACCGTTGAGCTGGAGGGCGTCGCCCGGCGCCGCCAGCCAGGACCCGATCTGTTCGCTGGCACCGTTCGGGCCGCGCGCCACCAGCCGAAACGGGTACGCCTTGCCGTAGCTCGTCCGCGTGTCGTAGCCGCAGCGCATGGTCACCTCGGTGCCCCACTTGGTGCCGGTGAGCCCGATGTCGGCGTGCACCGGCCCGGTGTTGGCCACCGGTCGCATCGGGACCATCGACACCTGCGGTGCGGGCGTGCTGCCCTGCGCCACCGGAGGGCCGGACGGGCCGGCGGGCCGGGGCAACACCACGGCGGTGCCCACACCCACCAGCAGGGCCAGCCCGGCGGCGGCGAGCGTGGTCAGCGCGTACCGTCGGCGGTCCGAGGCGCGTTCCCGACGCCGGCGGCGCCGGGCCTCCTCGAGCAGCGCGGGCGCCCGGGGCGGGGCCGGCGGCGGCAGGATCTGCTCCAACCCCGCCGGGTCGAGGCGCCCGAGCAACCCGGGCAGGACGGCGATCTCGGCGACCGCCTCCCGGCAGGAGGCGCAGCCGCCCAGGTGCCGCTCGTAGGCCGCCCGTTCGGCGGGGGCGAGGGCGCCCAGCACGTACGCGCCGTCGTCGTACGCGAACTCGCACTGCGTCATCCCGTCACCCCCATCTCGGCCAGCACCAACCGTAGAGACCGCAGCGCGTAGTGGGTGCGGGACTTCACGGTCCCCGGCGGTACGCCCAGACGCGACGCTGCCTCGGCCACCGATCGTCCCTGGTAGAAGCACTCGATCAGCACCTCGCGGTGGGTCGGGCTGAGCCGGTTGAGTGCCTCGGCGACGGTCCACGCCTCCACTGCCCGTTCGGCCTCGTCGACCGCCTCGGGCGGTTCGGGAAGATCGTCGGTGAAGACCTCGCCGACCCGGGTGGAGCGCCGCCGCCAGGCGTCGATCGCCAGGTTACGGGCGGTGGTGAAGAGCCAGGACCGCACCGAACCGCGCCGCGGGTCGAGGGATTCCGGGTGGCGCCAGGCCCGCAGCAGCGTCTCCTGCACCAGATCCTCGGCGCGCTGCCGGTCACCGTTGACCAACCGCAGGGCGTGGGCGTACAGCGCCTCCGCGTGCTCGTCGTGCAGCGCGCGCAGCAGTTGGGCGTCGTGGTCGCTGATGGCGGTCTCCTCGCTTCCGGCGCGCGTCCGGCGGTGCGTCCGCTCGGAAATACGTGCGGTCACGCCGATCGGTTCAGCCCGAGGTCAGACCGGCTGCGTCCACGAAGGTGTTCACGCCCGGTTCACATCGTGGCCGACGAGCGCTCACCACGTCCTCCTAGCGTCCGCCTGGTACGCCGCCTGTCGTGCCACCGACTTTTCTGGAGGCTTCCCCCATGAGCGACCGCCCCCGGCTGCTCCCCCTGCTGACCGGCACCCGCCACGGCAGCCGTGACGCCATGACCTGCCTGTACCGCTGCGGAAACGCCTGTGACCACCCGGTGCCGAACACCTCCGACAACGCGTACTTCGGAGACGTGGTGAACGCGGAGGTCTCGCGGCGCGGCGTGGTCCGGGCCGGCGCGGTCGGCGCGCTGGTCCTGGGCTTCGGCGGCGCGGCTGCCGGTGCGCTCGCCGGCGCGGCCCCGGCCATGGCGGCCCCCACCACCCCGGACGTCCCGGAGGCCTTCGGTTTCGGCCGTCCCAGCACCGGCGTCGGCAACGGCGCGCTGACCTTCAAGCCGATCCCACCGAACAAGCTGGACACCCTTGTCGTCCCGAACGGCTACGACCACGCCGTGGTGATCAAGTGGGGTGACCCGGTGCTGCCGGGCGCGCCGGAGTTCGACCTGCACCACCAGAGCGCCGCCGCGCAGTCCAGGCAGTTCGGTTACAACAACGACTTCGTGGGCGTGCTGCCGCTGGACAAGCAGGGCAAGCGGGCACTGCTCGTGGTCAACCACGAGTACACGAACGAGGACCTGATGTTCCCGGGCTTCCCCGGCCTGGACGGGCTCTCCGTCGAGCAGCTGCGCACCGCCATGGCCGCCCACGGCATGTCGGTGGTGGAGCTGGAACGGGTCGCGGGCACCGGGCAGTGGAAGCCCGTCGACAACGGTCGCCGGCCGTACAACCGGCGGGTCACCGCGCTGAGCACCAAGTTCGACCTGACCGGCCCGGCCGCCGGCTCGGCCTGGCTGAAGACCGCCGCCGATCCCAAGGGTCGTACGGTCGTCGGCACGCTGAACAACTGCGCCGGTGGCGTGACCCCGTGGGGCACGGTGCTCTCCGGTGAGGAGAACTTCAACCAGTACTTCGTGGGCGCCGACGCCGCCCCGGCCGAGCTGAAGCCGAAGCTGGACCGTTACGGCATCGGCACCGCTAGCCGCTACCCCAGCGGCAGCCGCAAGTGGGAGCGCGCCGACGAGCGTTTCGACCTGGCCAAGCACCCCAACGAGGCGCACCGGTTCGGGTGGGTCGTCGAGATCGACCCGTTCGACCCGGAGAGCCGCCCGCGCAAGCACACCGCGATGGGCCGGTTCAAGCACGAGGGCGCGAACGTGATCGTCGCGAAGGACGGTCACGTGGTCGCGTACATGGGCGACGACGAGCGGTTCGACTACCTCTACAAGTTCGTCTCGGACAAGAAGTTCCTGAAGGGCAACTCCTGGGCTGCCCGCAAGCACAACCTGACCCTGTTGGAGTCCGGCACGCTCTACGTGGCGAAGCTCGACGAGACAAGCGCCGCCGAGATCGACGGCTCGGGCCAACTCCCCACCGATGGCGCGTTCAACGGCCGGGGCCGCTGGATCAGGCTGGTCAGCGGCAACCGGTCGTTCGTCGACGGGATGACCGCCGCGGACGTGCTCACCTTCACCCGGCTCGCCGGCGACAAGGTCGGCGCGACCAAGATGGACCGCCCCGAGGACGTCGAGCCGAGCCAGCTCACCGGCAAGGTGTACGTGGCGCTGACCAACAACACCGACCGCGGTAAGGCCGGCAAGGCCCCGGCCGACGAGGCCAACCCGCGCAACGCCAACAAGCACGGGCAGATCCTGGAGCTGGTCGAGGACCGCAACGACAACACGGCCGAGACCTTCGCCTGGTCACTGCCGATCGTCTGCGGCGACCCGACCGACCCGTCGACCTACTTCGCCGGGTACGACAGGACCAGGGTCTCCCCGATCTCCTGCCCGGACAACGTCGCCTTCGACGCCACCGGCAACCTGTGGATCTCCACCGACGGCAACGCGCTGGGCAGCAACGACGGCCTGTTCGCCACCGCCGTGGAGGGCCCGGAGCGGGGTCACCTCAAGCAGTTCCTGACCGTGCCACTCGGCGCGGAGACCTGCGGCCCGTTCATCACCGGCGACAACCGCTCGGTCTTCGTCGCCGTGCAGCACCCCGGTGAGATCACCGGCGCCTCGGTGGAGAACCCGGCCTCGAACTGGCCCGACGGCGACTACGCCAAGCCGGGCGTGGTGGTCACCTGGCGCCTCGACGGCGGCCCGGTGGGCAGCTGACGGCGCCACCGCGGCCGGCGGGTCGCTGAACGTCACTCACGGCGGGTCCGGCGCTGGACCGCCACGAGAGGCCCTCTCCCAGCCCGGGAGAGGGCCTCTCGGCATCCGTTGGGGTCAGGAGTCGGCGGCGATGCCGTCCGCGACGCTACGGGCCACCGTGAGCAGTTTGGCGCGGACCACCCGGGCGGAGGTCATCATCTCGCTGGCCGGCAACGCGCAGGCCAACACGACGCGGCGTTCCATGTCCTTGTCCGGGGCGACGAGCACCGCCGCACAGGCCACCCCCTGACGGAACTGCCCCATCTCCAACTGCATGCCGCGCCGGTCGCCGGCGGCCAGGTCGGCCTCGAACGCCTCGATGGTGGTCAGCGTGGCGCTGGTGAACGGGCGCATGCCGTACTCCCGCAGATAGCGGTAGCGCTGGTCGGCGGTGAGGGTGGCGAGCAGCGACTTACCGAGAGCCGTCGCGTGCGCCCCCTCGTCGAAGCCGGGGACCAGATCCTCCAGGTAGGGCGAGCGGTGCCCCTCGGCGACCGCCGTGATGGCCACCTGCCCGCCGACGAAGCGACCCAGGTAGTGGCTGTAGCCGGTGTCCAGAGCGGCCCGCCGCAACGTCTCACCCACCACCGGCGGGCCCCGGAAGGCGGTCACCAACTCCCGGTAGCGGTCGGCCACCTCCAACCCCACGATGTACGTGCCGTCCTCGCGACGAATCACGTAGCCCTCGTAGGCGAGCGTGCGGACCAGGTGGTAGGTGGTGGCCACGGTCAACTCACACCGCCGGGCGATCTGCTTGACCGTCAGGCCTTTCGGGGCACGACCGACCGACTCCAACACCCGCAGCGCTCGGGACACGCTGCGGATCAGGTCCGAAGGTTCTGCCAAGGGGTCGCGCACAACCACCTCCGCCGCCGGGGACTTACACCATATGAAAAACAGGCCCACTGCGAAATGCCTGTTCGGGTGGAGGATGCCAGATCATCACCCACAGCGTGTACCCCGCCCGTCACCATGAGTGGTTCGAGCAGGGTTCACGTAGCTTTGCCGGACGATGACCAACACCGTCTCCGCCTCCGCCCCGATCACCGCCCGACCCCACCCGGTCCGGGCCAGTGCCGGCGCGGTCGTCACCACCGTGGCCTGCGTACTGCCCGTCTTCCTGCTCGGCGGTCTCGCCGTGCAGATGGGCACCGACCTCGGCTTCTCCCCGGCCGGCCTCGGTCTGGCCGTGGCCGTCTACTTCGGGGTCAGCGCGCTCGCCTCGGTGCCCTCGGGCCGACTTGTCGAGCGGTACGGGCCGGCCCTGGTGGCCCGCTGCGGCATCCTGCTGGCCGCCGGGTCGACGCTGGCCGTGGCCGCCTTCGCCAGGTCGTACCCGATGCTCGTCGGCCTGCTGGCGCTCAGCGCCGCCGCGAACGCGCTCGGCCAGTTGGCCAGCAACGCGGCGCTGGCCCAGCACGTGCCCGCCCGCCGGCAGGGCCTGTCGTTCGGCGTCAAGCAGGCCGCCATCCCCGCCTCCACCCTGCTGGCCGGTCTGGCGGTGCCCACCTTCGCGCTCACCGTCGGCTGGCGCTGGGCGTTCGTGGCCGCCGCCGTGGCCGCGTTGACGGCGCTGCCCGCCGTACCCCGGCAGTTGCCCGGCCCGGCGCGGCCGGCCGGTGCTTCGCGCACCGATCGGGCCACGGCGGCGCTCGTGGTGATCGGCGCGGCGGCGACGTTGGCCGCGGCGGCGGCCAACGCACTGGGCACCTTCCTGGTGGACTCCGCCGCGGCTCGGGGCCTCTCGCCCGGCCTCGCCGGCCTCACCCTGACCCTGGGCGGCGCGGTCTGCATGACGGCCCGGGTGGGTGCGGGCTGGTTGGCCGACCGTCGCGACACCGGTCACATCGCCGTCATCGCCGCGATGCTCGTCGTCGGCGCGGCCGGGCTGGCCCTGCTCGCGCTGACCGGCACGGTGCCGCTGGTGGCCGGCGTGGTGCTCGGCTTCGGCCTGGGTTGGGCCTGGCCGGGCCTGGTGAACTTCGCGGTGGTCCGACTCCACCCGCAGTCGCCGGCCACCGCCACCTCGATCACCCAGACCGGGGTGTACGCGGGCGGCTGCCTCGGCCCGCTGAGCCTCGGACCCCTCGCCGCCCACTTCGGCTACCCCGCCATGTGGACCGCGGCGGCGGTGGCGATGCTGCTCGCCGCCGCCCTCATGCTCGTCGGCGGTCGCCTCCTGACCCCACCCCACCCGCACCCCACCCCCGCCCCACCCGCAGCCCGCCCCGACCTCCGTTGATCATGACGTTATTGCCCGATCCCACGGCGTGTCGTGGCAATAACCTCATGATCACCGCCGGGGGCCGGGAGGGCCGGGGGCCGGGGGGCCGGGAGGGCAGCGGGGTTAGCCGGTGCGGTCGGCTATGTAGTCGCAGAGGGATTCGAGGGCCTGGCGGGACGGGCTCTGCGGGAGCGGGGCCAGCCGCGCTCGGGCGTCCTCGGCGTAACTGCGGACGGTCTCCCGGGCCCGCTTGAGGGCCGGGCTCTCCCGCAGCAGCCCCAACGCCTCCGTGTGCAGCGCGTCGTCGGTCAGCGGGCCGGTCGCCAGGATCTCCCGCAGACGCACCGAGGACGCGTCGGCGTCGTCCGCCGCGCGCGCGTAGAGCACCGGCAGCGTCGGGACACCCTCGCGCAGATCCGTGCCGGGGGTCTTGCCCGACTGCCCCGACTCGGAGGCGATGTCCAGCAGGTCGTCGGAGAGCTGGAAGGCGACACCGATCGTCTCGCCGTACCCGGCGAGGGCCTCGACGTGCTCCGCCGGTGCGCCACCGAACATCCCGCCGAACCGGGCCGACGTCGCGATGAGCGAGCCGGTCTTCTCGGCGATCACGTGCAGGTAGTGGGCCACCGGGTCGTCGTCGGCGCGCGGACCGACGGTCTCCGCGATCTGACCGTGCACCAGCCGGGCGAAGGTACGTGCCTGCAACCGGACCGCCTCGGGGCCCAGATCGGCGGCGATGTCCGCCGCCCGGGCGAAGAGGTAGTCGCCGACCAGGATCGCGACCGAGTTGGTCCAGCGGGAGTTGGCGCTGGGCGCACCCCGGCGCACGGCGGCCTCGTCCATCACGTCGTCGTGGTAGAGGGTGGCGAGGTGCGTGAGCTCCATCACCACGGCGGCCGGGACCACCTGCGCGGCGTCCGGGTCACCGAACTGTGCGCCGAGCGCCACCAGCAGCGGCCGGAAACGCTTCCCGCCGGCCTCCAGGAGGTGCCGGGCCGCCTCGCTGACGAACGGGTCGGCACTGGACACACTGGCCCGCAGCTCGACCTCGACCGTGTCCAGCACGCCGAGCACGGAAGCCTCGACGCGGGGATCGGCGAGGTGGAGGCCGAGCGCACCGAACTGACTCGTGCTCGCCCGACCCCGCCGACCGCCGGAGCCGGAGGAACCTGAACGCTCGCCCGCCGGATTCACCACGCTATCAACCATGCCACACCCGTTCTACCTGCTCCGGGCCGGGGATACGCACCGGGGGCCGACACGTGAACACGTGCCAACCCCCGGTAGTCGATCCTTCGATCATCGAACGAATTCGGCAGCTCCAGTGGCCAGACGAAGCAGCGGCGCCGGGGCGATGCCCAGCACCAGGGTCGCCAGCACACCGATCATCAGCGCCGCGGAGGTGAGCCCACCGGGCACCGTGACCGTCGGGGTGGACTCGCCCGGCTCGGAGAGCCACATCATCACCACGACCCGCAGGTACGGGAACGCCAGCACCATGCTGGTCAGCACACCGGCGATCACCAGCCAGGTCTGACCACCCTCCAGCGCCGGCCCGAAGACCGCGAACTTGCTCATGAAGCCGCTGGTCAGTGGGATACCGGCGAAGGCCAGCAGGATGAAGGTAAACAGGGCGGCGAAGAACGGCGAGCGGCGACCCAACCCGGCCCAGCGGGACAGGTGGGTGGCCTCCCCGTCGGCGTCGCGCACCAGGGTCACCACCGCGAACGCGGCAAGCACCGAGAAGCCGTACGCGACCAGGTAGAACATCGTGCCGGCGAGCCCCTCGCGGCTCGGCGCCAGCACACCGACGAGCAGGTAGCCGGCGTTGGCGATCGAGGAGTACGCGAGCAGCCGCTTGATGTCGGTCTGGGTGACCGCGAGCACGGCGCCGATCAGCATGGTCAGCACCGCCACCACGCCGAGGACCGGGGTGAAGTCCCAGGTGGCGTCGGCGAACGCGACGTGGAAGACACGCAGCAGGGCACCGAACGCGGCGACCTTGGTGCAGGCCGCCATGAAGCCGGTGACCGGGGTCGGCGCACCCTGGTAGACGTCCGGGGTCCAGACGTGGAACGGTGCCGCCGCGGCCTTGAAGAGCAGGCCGATGGCGAGCAGCGCCATGCCGGCGAAGAGCAGCACCTGGCTGGCCGGCGACTCGCTCACCGCCGCGTTGATGGTGGCGAAGTCCACGCCGGCCACCCGACCCGGCATGCCGGCGGTGAAGCCGTAGATCAGGGCCACGCCGAACAGGAAGAAGGCGGAGGCGTACGCGCCGAGCAGGAAGTACTTCATCGCCGCCTCCTGGCTCAGCAGGCGACGGCGACGGGCCAGCGCGCAGAGCAGGTAGAGCGGCAGGGAGAAGACTTCCAGCGCGATGAACATGGTCAGCAGGTCGTTCGCCGCCACGAAAATCAGCATGCCGCCGATGGCGAACGTGGTGAGCGGGTAGATCTCGGTGAGGCCGTTGCGCCCCTCGGCCTGCCGCCGGTCGTCGGCCGACTCGGCGGTCACCGCGGCCTGGGCGACGAACGCCCCGCCCAGCTCGACCGAGCGGTCGCCGATCAGCAGCAGCGCCATCGCGGCCAGCACCAGGATCGCGCCCTGGAGGAACAGCGTCGGACCGTCCACCGCGATGGCCTGGCCCGCGGTGATCATCCGCTCGTCGGCGTTGAGCACCACCATGGTCAACGCCGCGAGCACCGCCACCAGCGCGAGCGTCAACTGCACCACGTGCCGCGAGCGCCGGGGCACGAAGGCCTCGACCAGCACGCCGAGCAGTGCGGTGCCCAGCATGATCAGGATCGGGGAGAGTGCCGCGTAGTCGAGCGACGGCAGTTCGAAATCGGTCACTTTGCCGCCTCCTGGACGGTGCCCACCGACGGGGCCGGGTCGGTTCTGCCGATGTCGTCCATGGTCGCCTGGACGGCCGGGTTGATCACGTCAGTGACCGGCTTGGGGAAGAAGCCGAGCAGCAGGATCAGTGCGATCAGTGGAGCGACGACGACCTTCTCGCGCAGGTTGAGGTCCCGGCGCATGCCGTCGACCTCGGTGAGCGTCGGGTTGAGGGTGCCCTGGGTGGTGCGCTGCACCATCCACAGCACGTACGCGGCGGCCAGGATGATGCCGAGCGTGGCGATGATCGCGACCGGCTTGTTCACCGTGAAGGTGCCGATCAGCACCAGGAACTCGGAGATGAACGGTGCCGTACCGGGCAGCGCGAGCGACGCGAGACCGGCGAAGAAGAGCACCCCGGCGAGCACCGGGACCAGCTTGCCCGCCCCACCGAAGTCGCTGATCAGCGCGGAACCACGCCGGGAGATCAGCATGCCCACGACCAGGAACAGCAGGCCGGTCGCCAGACCGTGGTTGAGCATGTAGAGCACCGCGCCGGTGCCGGCCTGGGTGGTGAAGGCGAAGATGCCCACCCCGATGAAACCGAAGTGCGCGATCGAGGTGTACGACACCAGCCGCTTGAGGTCGTTCTGACCGACCGCCAGCAGCGCGGCGTAGACGATGCCGATCACGCCCAGCGCCAGCGCCCACGGCGCGAACCACTTCGACGCCTCGGGGAACAGCGGCAGGCAGTAGCGCAGGATGCCGAACGTGCCGACCTTGTCCAGCACACCGACCAGCAGCGCCGCGGCGCCCGCCGGGGCCGCGCCACCGGCGTCCGGCAGCCAGGTGTGGAACGGGAAGAACGGCGCCTTGATGGCGAACGCCAGGAAGAAGCCGAGGAACAGCCACCGCTCGGTGCCGGTGCTGATGTCGACCTGCGACAGCGCCTGCCAGTCGAAGGTCTTGCCACCGACCACCCACAGCCCGATCACAGCGGCCAGCATGAACAGACCGCCGACGAGCGAGTAGAGGAAGAACTTCACCGCCGCGTACTGCCGCTGGTGGCCGCCGTAGCTGCCGATCAGGAAGTACATCGGGACCAGCATGACCTCGAAGAACACGTAGAACAGGAAGACGTCGGCGGCCGCGAAGACACCGATCATCGTGCACTCGAGGACCAGCAGCAGCGCGAAGTAGACAGGCACCGACCGCTTCGACGACTCGGCGTCGTGCCAGGACGCCAGGATCACCAGCGGCACCAGCACCGCGATCAGCATCAGCATGACCAGCGCGATGCCGTCGGCGGCGAAGGTGAAGCTGACACCCCAGTCCGGGATCCACGAGTACGACTCGCGGAACTGGAACCGGTCACCGCCGGCCTTGAAGCTGACCCACATCACCACCGAGAGCACCAGCACCAGCAGCGACCAGACGAACGCCACCTGCTTGGCCAGCTCCGGCCGATGGCGCGGCAGGAAGGCCACCACCAGGGCGCCCACCAGTGGCGCCACGGTGAGCACCGAGAGGAACGGGAAGTTGGACATTATGCGGCCTTACCTCCGTCGTGGATGCGTGGTCCGCCGGCGGGGGCGGGCGTATTGCGGTCGATCACGCCAACCACCCCGCCTGCACCGCCAGGAACGCCGCCATCACCAGCAGCGCACCGGCGAGGATCGAGGTGGCGTACGAGCGGACGAAGCCGGTCTGCATCCGCCGGAGCCGACCCGAGCCACCGCCGACCGCGGCGGCGAGCCCGTTGACCAGCCCGTCGATGCCCCGGTTGTCGAGGTAGACAAGCGCCCGGGTGAGGAAGATGCCCGGCTTCTCGAAGATCGCCTCGTTGACCGCGTCCGCGTACAGGTTGCGCCGGGCGGCGGTGACCAGGACCCCGGCCGGCTGCGGTGCGGTGGCCGTGCCGGCCCGGAACAGGAACCAGGCCAGCCCCGCGCCGAGCACCGTCACCAGCAGCGAGAGCGTGGTGATCACGGCGTGCGAGAGGACCGCCTCGTGCTCCGCGTGCTCGCCACCCAGCCCGGCGGTCGCCGTCAGCCAGTCCGGCACCGAGGTGGAGAGCAGGAAACCGGCGCCGACGGAACCGGCCCCCAGCAGGATCAGCGGAATGGTCATCAGCTTCGGCGACTCGTGCGGGTGCTCGATGTCCTCGGTCCAGCGCTTCGGGCCGTGGAAGGTGAGCACGAACAGCCGGGTCATGTAGAACGCGGTGAGCCCCGCGCCGAGCAGCGCCGCCCCGCCGAAGAGCCAGGCGGTCCAGTCCTCCCGCTCGAAGGCGGCCACGATGATCGGCTCCTTGGAGAAGAAGCCGGAGAACGGGAACATGCCGATGATGGCCAGCCAGCCCATCATGAAGGTCAACCAGGTGACCTTCATGTACGTCGACAGGCCGCCGAAGCGGCGGATGTCGACCTGGTCCTTCATCCCGTGCATCACCGAACCGGCGCCCAGGAACATGTTGGCCTTGAAGAACCCGTGCGCCAGCAGGTGCACGATGGCCAGCGCGTACGCCCCGCCGCCGAGGCCGACACCGAGGAACATGTAGCCGATCTGGCTCACCGTCGACCAGGCGAGCACCCGCTTGATGTCGTCCTTGGCCGCGCCGATGACGCAGCCCATCAGCAGGGTGAGCGCGCCGACGCTGACCACCACGAGTTGCAGCGTCGAGTTGGCGGAGAAGACCGGGTTGGAGCGGGCGATCAGGTAGACGCCCGCGGTGACCATGGTGGCCGCGTGGATGAGCGCCGACACCGGGGTGGGGCCCTCCATCGCGTCCGGCAGCCACGCCTGGAGGGGGAACTGACCGGACTTGCCGGCCGCGCCGAGCAGCAGCAACAGACCGAGGACCAGCACCGTGGTGCCGGTCAGCGAACCGACACCGTTGAACACCTCGTCGTACTGGGTGGTGCCCAGGGTGGCGAACATGATGAAGATGCCGATGGCCAGGCCGGCGTCGCCGACCCGGTTCATCAGGAACGCCTTCTTGCCGGCGGTGGCCGCGCTCGGCCGCTCGGTCCAGAAGGAGATCAGCAGGTACGACGCCAGACCGACGCCCTCCCAGCCGAAGTACAGCATCACGTAGTTGTTGCCGAGCACCAGCAGCAGCATCGCCGCGACGAACAGGTTGAAGTACGCGAAGAACCGGCGACGACCCGCGTCGTGCGCCATGTACTCCACCGCGTACAGGTGGATCAGGAAACCCACCCCGGTGATCAGCAGTACGAAGACCGCGGCCAGCGGGTCGAACAGCAGGCCGAAGTCGACCCGCAGGTCACCGACCGCGATGAAGTCCCAGAGGCTCAGCTCGACCGACTTGTTCTCCAGGCCACGCAGCTGGAAGAAGAAGCTCAGGCCGAGCACGAACGCGGCGCCGATGGCGGCGACGCCCAACCAGTGCCCCCAGCGGTCGGCCCGGCGGCCGAGCAGCAGCAGGATGGCCGCGCTGAGCAGCGGGATCGCCACCAGCAGCCAGACGCCCCCGAGCAGCCCCGTGGCCTGGGCGTATTCCACAGTCTCTTCCACCGGTGGACCCCTCTAGTACTTGAGCAGGTTGGCGTCGTCGACACTCGCCGAGCGTCGCGTCCGGAAGATGGACATGATGATCGCGAGCCCGACCACGACCTCGGCCGCCGCCACCACCATCACGAAGAACGCCATGATCTGGCCGTTGAGGTCACCGTTGATCCGGCTGAAGGTGACCAGCGTCAGGTTGGCCGCGTTGAGCATCAGCTCCACGCACATGAACAGCACGATCGCGTTGCGCCGGATCAGCACCCCGGCGGCGCCGATGGTGAACAGCACCACGGCGAGCACGAGGTAGTAGGTCGGCTCGACCGAGAAGAACGATCCCATTACTTGTCCGTACCCTTCAGCGAGGTCTCCTCGGCGGTCAGCTCACGCTGCGGAAGGATCGCCGGGGTGCTGCGGTCGGTCAGGCGGCCGTCGGGCAACCGCGCGGGGGTGGCCACCGAGGAGGAGGTCGCGAAGACGCCCGGCCCCGGCTTCGGACCGGGGTAGTTGCCCGGGGCGAAGCGCGCCTTCATGGTCGACACCTGGTCGACCTTGTCCTGCTTACGCCGCTCGACGTGGGCCAGCACCATGGCACCGACCGCCGCGGTGATCAGCAGTGCCGAGGTCAGCTCGAACGCGAAGACGTACTTGGTGAACAGCAGCCGGGCGATGCCCTGCACGTTGCCCTCGGTGTTGGCCTGCTCCAGGCCGACCGCGGTGGTCCGGTCCAGTGCCTGGTAGAGACCGGTGCCGACCAGGCCGGCGAAGCCCAGGCCGAGCACGATCGCGGCGACCCGCTGGCCGCGCAGCGTCTCGATCAACGAGTCGGTGGAGTCCCGACCGACGAGCATCAGCACGAACAGGAAGAGCATCATGATCGCGCCGGTGTAGACGATGATCTGCACCATGCCGATGAACGGACCGGCCTGGAGCACGTAGAACACGCCCAGGCAGAGCATGGTCAGCACCAGCCACAGCGCCGAGTGCACGGCGTTGCGCGCGGCCACCATCCCGATCCCGCCGATCAGCGCGAGCGGGGCGAGGATCCAGAAGGTGACCGCCTCGCCGCCGGAGACCGAACCGGCGGCGGCGAGCACCGAAGACGTGGTCATGCTCCCTCTCCCTTGCCGGTCGCGACGCGCTGGGCGGCCTGCTCGGCGCCCGGGAACGTCACGCCGGGGTGCTCCTCGACCTGGTAGCGGCCGGGGCCCATCGGGGACTTCTCCGCACCGGCGGAGGTGCCCGGGTTGTCCAACGCGCCGACGTAGTAGTCCTTCTCGCTGTCACCCAGCCGCATCGGGTGCGGCGGCTGCTCCATGCCCTCCAGCAGGGGCGCGAGCAGCTGCTCCTTGGTGAAGATCAGGTCCTGCCGGTTGTCCCGGGCCAGCTCGTACTCGTTGCTCATGGTGAGCGAACGGGTCGGGCAGGCCTCGATGCACAGCCCACAGAAGATGCACCGGGCGTAGTTGATCTGGTAGATGCTGGCGTACCGCTCACCCGGCGAGAAGCGCTGCTCGTCGGTGTTGTCGCCACCCTCGACGTAGATCGCGTCCGCCGGGCAGGCCCACGCGCACAGCTCGCAGCCGATGCACTTCTCCAGGCCGTCCGGGTGCCGGTTGAGGATGTGCCGCCCGTGGTAGCGCGGCGCCGACACCGGCGGCTTGAACGGGTAGTCGGTCGTGACGACCTTCCTGAACATGTGCGAGAAGGTGACACCGAATCCCTTGAACGTTCCGGTGATCGCGCCCACGTCACACCTCCCTGGAGTCCGAGCCGGCAACGATGTTGGCCGGCTCCCGCTCGGCGACCACGCGCGTGATGCGCGGGCTCGGTGGTACCTGAAGATCCATCGGCGGCAGCGGGAAGCTCCCGTACGGCCGGTTGTCGACCTGTTCCTGGGTCGTCGGCGTCGTCTTCGGCTTCCGGCTGGGCCAGAAGATCGTGACGAGCAGCAGGATGCCGGCCGGAATACCGACGGCGATGACCTTGCCGCGCGAGTCCCAGTCCTCGATGGACCGCAGGCCCGACAGGACCAGGATCCAGACCAGGTTGATCGGCAGCAGCACCTTCCAACCGAGGCGCATGAACTGGTCATAGCGCAGCCGGGGCAGCGTGCCGCGCAGCCACACGAAGACGAAGACCAGCGCGATCACCTTGCCGAAGAACCAGAGCATCGGCCACCAACCGGAGTTGGCGCCCTCCCACAGGGTGATCGGCCACGGTGCGCGCCAACCGCCGAGGAACAGCGTGGTGGTGACCGCGGACATGGTCACCATGGCGACGTACTCGCTGAGCATGAAGAGCGCGAACTTCAGCGAGCTGTATTCCGTCATGAAGCCCGCGACCAGCTCGGACTCGGCCTCGGGCAGGTCGAACGGCGCCCGGTTGGTCTCACCCACGGTGGCGATGAAGAAGATGACGAAGCTGGGCAGCAGCAGGATCGCGTACCAGCCGGGTGCCGGGATCTCGGTGCCGAAGATGGTCAGCCGGGTGGCGTCGCCCTGAGCGGCGACGATCCCGCTGGTGCTCATCGTGCCGGCGGTCATGAAGACCGCCACGATGCTCAGGCCCATGGCGACCTCGTAGGAGATCATCTGGGCGCTGGACCGCAGCCCACCGAGGAGCGGGTACGTCGAGCCGGAGGCCCAACCACCCAGCACGATGCCGTAGACGCCCATCGAGGAGCAGGCCAGCAGCAGCAGCACCGCCACCGGCACGTCGGTGACCTGCAACGGCGTGTGGTGGCCGAAGATGCTCACCATCGGGCCGAACGGCACCACCGACAGGGCGGTGACCGCGCAGATCACCGAGATGGTCGGTGCGAAGAAGTAGACGACCTTGTCGGCCGCCTTCGGCAGGATGTCCTCCTTGAAGGCCATCTTCAGGCCGTCGGCGAGGGTCTGCAGCAGACCGAACGGGCCGACCTGGTTGGGGCCGGGCCGCACCTGCATGTAGCCGACCACACGCCGCTCGAACCAGACGCCGAGCAGGGTGGCCAGCAGACCGAAGGCGAACGCGAAGACAATCTTGCCGAGAACCAGCCACCACGGATCCCGACCGAAGTCGGCAAGCGTCGGATCCTGGGCCAGGATTGACGAAGTCACCGTGCCCACCTTTCGTTCGCGACTGCGAGACTGACTGCTCGCGACTGCGGGGCTCGCTGCGCTCGCTCCTCGCGCTCGCGGAGGGTCTCCCTCGCGTGCGCTCGTTCACTCCTCGCGCTCACTTGTTACCCCCGGAACCAAGGAGCGGACCCGGGAGACCGGTCTCGTCGGCCGCCGCACGCCCGGCCGGGATGGCCGGGCTCGCCGCGGGGACGGAGATCCGGACGACCGCGCCGGACGTCGCCCCGAGGCTGCGTCGCACGGTCGAACCGGGTGAGTTGGTCGGCAGCCAGACGACGCCGTCCGGCATTTCGGTCAGCTCGGCCGGCAGGGTCAGCGCCCCCCGGTCGGTGCCGACCGTGACCGCGTCGCCGTCGGCGACACCGAGTGCGTCGGCGGTGCCCTTGCCCAGCCGGACCACCGGCGGGCGAGCGGTGCCGGCCAGGTTCTCGTCACCCTCGGTCAGGCTGCCGAGGTCCACCAGCTGGTGCCAGGTCGCCAACACGGCCTCCCCGGCGCCCGGGTGCGGCACCCGGCCCGGCGCCACCGACGGCGTGGACGGCCGAGTCGTACGCGTCGCCGGCAACCCGCCCAGCTCGCGCCGCACGCTCGGCACATCCGCGGTGCCGAGCCGCACGTCGAGCAGCGCGGCCAGCGCGTCGAGCACCCGGCCGTCGGTCATCGCGGCGGTGGTCAGCACCGCCTCGAACGGGCGCAGCCGACCCTCCCAGTCCAGGAAGCTGCCGGCCTTCTCGGCCACCGGGGCGATCGGCAGCACCACGTTCGCCCGCCGGGTCACCGCAGTGGGGCGCAGCTCCAGGCTGACCAGGAACGGCACCGCGTCCAGGGCGGACTCGGCCAGTCGCGGGTCGGCCAGGTCGGCCGGGTCGACACCGCCGACGACAAGCGCGCCGAGCTGCCCGTTGGCAGCGGCGGTCAGGATGCCGTCGGTGTCCCGACCGGCCTGGCTCGGGATCACCCCGGCCGGGATGTCCCACGCCTCACCCAGCTCGGCCCGCGCGGCCGGCTCGGTGACCAGCCGGCCACCGGGGAGCAGGTTGGGCAGGCAGCCCGCGTCGACCGCGCCGCGGTCACCCGCGCGCCGCGGCACCCAGGCCAGCTTCGCGCCGGTACGCCGGGCCACGTCCGCCGCGGCGGAGAGCCCGCCCGGCACACTCGCCAACCGCTCGCCGACGATCAGGATCGCGCCCGGTGCGCTCAGCGCCTCGGCGACCGTGGCGTGCTCGGCGAGCACGCTGGCCTCCTCGCCCGGCACGACCCGGGCCAGCTTGGCACCGAGCTTCTCCAGACCGCGGGTGGCGAACGGCGCCAGCGCGTACACCGTCAGGGTCTTCTTCAGGTACGCCTTGCGCAGCCGCAGGAAGAGGATCGGGCACTCCTCCTCCGGCTCCAGGCCGACCAGCACCACCGCCGGCGCGTTCTCCACGTCGGTGTAGGTGACGTCGGTGACTCCGGCGACCGAGCTGGCCAGGAAGTCGGCCTCCTCGCGGGAGACCGGCCGGGCCCGGAAGTCGATGTCGTTGGTGTTCAGTGCGACCCGGGCGAACTTCGCGTACGCGTACGCGTCCTCGACGGTCAGCCGACCGCCGGTGAGCACCGCCGTGCCCTGCCCGCCCTCCCGAGCGGCGTGCAGCCCCTCGGCGGCCACGGTCAGCGCCTCGCTCCAGGACGCCTCGCGCAGCTCACCGGTGCGCTCGTCGCGCACCAGCGGAGTGGTCAGCCGGTCGGTGGCCCGGGTGTACTGGAAGCCCCACCGGCCCTTGTCGCAGTTCCACTCCTCGTTGACCTGCGGCTCGTCACCGGCCAACCGGCGCAGCACCTTGCCGCGTCGCCAGTCGGTGCGCTGCCCGCAGCCGGCCGAGCAGTGCTCGCAGACGCTCGGGCTGGAGACCAGGTCGAACGGGCGGGCCCGGAAGCGGTACTGCGCACCGGTCAGCGCACCCACCGGGCAGATCTGCACGGTGTTGCCGGAGAAGTAGGAGTTGAACGGCACGTCGCCGGCGTCGCCCTCCTCGCCGTACGCGTCGTCCCGGTAGATGTTGATCTCCTCGGCGGACGACCGGCCCATCAGGTCGATGAACTTGTCGCCGGCGATCTCCTCGGAGAACCGGGTGCACCGCTGGCAGAGCACGCAGCGCTCGCGGTCCAGCAGCACCTGGCTGCTGATCGCCATCGGCTTCTCGTACTCCCGCTTGTGCTCGTGGAAGCGCGAGTCGGTGCGGCCGGTGGACATCGCCTGGTTCTGCAGGGGGCACTCGCCGCCCTTGTCACACATCGGGCAGTCCAGTGGGTGGTTGAGCAGCAGCAGCTCCATCACCCCCTCCTGCGCCTTCTTGGCGACCGGCGAGGTGAGCTGGGTGCGGACCACCATGCCGTCGGCGACGGTCTGGGTGCAGGAGGCCACCGGCTTGCGCTGGCCCTCCACCTCGACCAGGCACTGCCGGCACGCGCCGGCCGGGGCCAGCAGCGGGTGGTCGCAGAACCTGGGGATCTCGGTGCCCATCTGCTCGGCGACCCGGATCAGCAGCGTCCCCTTGGGGGCGGTGACCTCGACGCCGTCGATGGTGAGCGTGACGGTCTCGGTCTGCTTGGCTACGTCGGTCATCAGTGCGCCCCTACCAGGGTCTTCTCCGACAGCTTGGGTGCGGTCCGACCCTCGATGTAGTCGAGGTAGTCCTGCTTGAAGTACTGCAGCGAGGAGGTCACCGAGCTGGTCGCGCCGTCACCGAGGCCGCAGAACGAGCGGCCCAGGATGTTGTCGCAGGTGTCCAGCAGGGTGTCCAGGTCCTCGTGGGTGCCCTGGCCGGCGAGGATCCGCCGGTAGACCCGGACCATCCAGTAGTTGCCCTCGCGGCACGGGGTGCACTTGCCGCACGACTCGTGGTGGTAGAACTCCAACCACCGGTACGTCGCGTAGACCGGGCAGTCCTGGTCGGAGAAGATCTGGGTGGCCGTGGTGCCGAGGATCGAGCCGGCCGCCGCCACCCCCTCGAAGTCCAGTGGCACGTCCAGGTGCTCGGCGGCGAGCAGCGGGGTCGACGAGCCGCCCGGGGTCCAGAACCGCAGGTTGTGACCGGGCTGCATCCCACCGGCCAGCTCCAGCAGCTCGCGCAGTGTGACGCCCATCGAGCACTCGTACTGGCCCGGGTTGACGATCCGACCGGACAGCGAGTAGATCATCGGCCCGGAGGACTTCTCGGTGCCCATGCTCTTCCACCAGTCGGCGCCACCGAGCACGATCGGCGGGACACTGGCGATGGTGCCGACGTTGTTGACCACCGTCGGGCTCGCGTACAGGCCGTGGGTGGCCGGGAACGGCGGGCGCAGCCGAGGCTGACCCCGGAACCCCTCCAGCGAGTCCAGCAGTGCCGTCTCCTCGCCGCAGATGTACGCCCCGGCGCCGGAGTGCACCACCAGCTCCAGGTCGTAGCCGCTGCGCAGGATGTTCCGACCCAGGTAGCCCTTGTCGTACGCCTCCTGGACGGCGTTGCGCAGCCGACGCGCGGCGTGCACCGCCTCGCCCCGGATGTAGATGTAGGCGCGGCTGGCCCGGATCGCGTACGACGCGATGATCACGCCCTCGACCAGCGCGTGCGGGTCGTGGGTCATCAGCGGCAGGTCCTTGCAGGTGCCCGGCTCACCCTCGTCGGCGTTGACCACCAGGTAGTGCGGCTTGCCGTCACCCTGCGGGATGAAGCCCCACTTGAGACCGGTCGGGAAGCCCGCGCCACCCCGACCCCGCAGCCCGGAGTCCTTGATCAGCTGGATCAGGTCGTCCGGGTGGGCCTTCAGTGCCTTGCGCAGGGCGGCGTAGCCGTCGAGCTGCTCGTACGTGCCGATGCGCCAGGCGTCCGGCGACAGCCAGCGCTTGGTCAGCACCGGCGTCAGCTTGGCCACGGTCTCCGGGCGGGGAGTGGTCACTTCTGGGCCCCCGTTTCGTTCGCGTCCGCCGGACCGGCGCCGTCGGCGTCCGTACCAGCCTTCGCTTCGGTGAGGTTGCGCTCCTGCGCCCCGGCCTCGTCGCCGGCGGGCTTGCCGTCGCCGGCCGGCGCGTTGGCCGCCACGCCGGCGGCCTCGGCCGACCGCGCGTCGCGCGGCTCGGGCGCGGTGCCGTCCGTCGGGACCTTGGTCCCCGGCGCGTCCGGCACCGCCGTGCCCGCGTCCGGCTGCCGGGTCTCGGCGGCGCGCACCTCCGGCGACTTGTCGTCCGGTGCCTTGACGTCCCGCGTGGTGCTGCCGCTCGCGGCGGCGGCGGGAGCCGGCTCGCCGGCACCGGCGTTGCCGGGCGTCGGGGCGGACGCCCCGTCGCCACCCTTGACCGGGGCCGCGCTGGCCTCGACGGGCGCCGGCTTGGCGGCCTCCGCCTTCGCCTTCGCCTCGGCGGCGGCCTTGTCCGCCTCCGCCTTGCTCCGGATCGGGGTGTTCGGGTCGAAGCCCGGCACCGAGACGCCGTGCTGCTGGGCCAGCCGCAGCCCGCGCAGGGTCGGCTCACCCGGGTCGCCGTCGGCGACCGCGCCGTCGCGCTCGTCGGCGAAACCGGCGAGCTGCACCGCCATCTCCTTGAGCGTGCAGAGCCGGGCGCCCCGGGTCGGCATCGGCCGCCCGCCCGCGCGCAGCTCGTCGACCACACCGACCGCCGTCGACGGGTCCACGCCGTCGAAGAAGTCGTAGTTGACTGTCATCACCGGGCCGTAGTCGCACGCCGCCAGGCACTCGGCGTGCTCCAGCGTGATGGTGCCGTCGCCGGTCGTCTCGTCGTGCCCGACGCCCAGGTGCTCGGACAGGGTGTCGTAGACCTCCTGGCCACCGAGCACGTTGCACATGGTGTTGGTGCAGACGCTGACCAGGAAGTCACCAGTCGGCTTGCGCTTGTACATCGTGTAGAAGGTGGCCACCGCGCCGACCTGGGCCTTGTTCAGCCCCAGCACCTCGGCGCAGAACGCGACCCCGGCCGGGGACACGTACCCCTCCTCGGCCTGCACCAGGTGCAGCAGCGGCAGCAACGCCGAGCGGGACCGGTCCGCCGGGTAACGGGCGATGATCTCGCGCGCCCGATCCCGGGTCTCGTCAGTGAAAGTCGTCGTCATCGGTCACACCCACCCATCACCGGGTCCAGAGAGGCGCCGCCGGCGATCACGTCGGCGATCAGGCCACCCTCGGCCATCGCCGGGAGGGCCTGGAGGTTGACGAAGCTCGGCTCCCGGTAGTGCACCCGGTACGGCCGGGTGCCACCGTCGGAGACCGCGTGCACGCCCAACTCGCCGCGGGGCGCCTCGATGGCGACGTACACCTGTCCGGGCGGCACCCGGAAGCCCTCGGTCACCAGCTTGAAGTGGTGGATCAGCGACTCCATCGACTGACCCATGATCTTCGCGACGTGCTCCAGCGAGTTGCCCATGCCGTCCACGCCGATGGCGAGCTGCGCCGGCCAGGCGATCTTGCGGTCGGCGACCATGACCGGGCCCGGACGAAGCCGGTCCAGGGCCTGCTCGACGAGCTTCATCGACTCCCGGATCTCGGCGAGCCGGACCTGGTAGCGGCCCCACACGTCACCGTCGGGGTGGGTCGGCACGTCGAACTCGTAGTTCTCATAACCGCAGTACGGCATGGTCTTGCGCAGGTCCCAGGCGAGGCCGGCGGAACGCAGCACCGGCCCGGTGATGCCGAGCGCCACACAGCCGGTGACGTCCAGCACCGCGACGTTCTTCGTCCGCTCGGTCCAGATCGGCTGACCGGAGAGCAGGTCCTCGTACTCCTTGAGCTTCTTCGGCATCATCTTGAGGAACTCGCGGATCTTGACGATGGCGTCGTCCGGCACGTCCTGTGCCACACCGCCCGGCCGCACGTACGCGTGGTTCATCCGCAGGCCGGTGATGGTCTCGAAGATGTCGAGGATGTACTCCCGCTCGCGGAAGCCGTACAGCATGATCGAGATCGCGCCCAGCTCCATGCCGGTGGTGGCCAGCCAGACCAGGTGCGACGAGATCCGGTTGAGCTCCATCATCAGCACGCGGATGGTGGTGGCCCGCTCGGTGATGTCGTCGGTGATGCCGAGCAGCTTCTCGACGGCGAGGGCGTACGCCGTCTCGTTGAAGATCGGGGCGAGGTAGTCCATCCGGGTCACGAACGTCGAGCCCTGGACCCAGTTGCGGTATTCGAGGTTCTTCTCGATGCCGGTGTGCAGGTAGCCGATGACGGACCGGGCCTCGCGGACCGTCTCGCCCTCCAGCTCCAGGATCAGCCGCAACACCCCGTGCGTGGACGGGTGCTGCGGACCCATGTTGACGACGATCCGCTCGTCGTTGATCGGGTCGGTGCCCGAGACGATGGTGTCCCAGTCCCCACCGGTGACGGTGAAGACCCGGCCCTCTTCGGTCTCGCGCTCGCTGGCGTAGTTCGACGTCGTCACAGCGCCCGCCCTCCGATCGCGACTGCACTCCTCGCGCTCACTGGTACGACCTCCGCTCGTTCGGCGGCTGGATCTCCGCGCCCTTGTACTCGACGGGGACACCGCCGAGCGGGTAGTCCTTGCGCTGCGGGTGGCCCTCCCAGTCGTCCGGCATGAGGATCCGGGTCAGGTTGGGGTGACCGTCGAAGACGATGCCGAACATGTCGTACGCCTCCCGCTCCTGCCAGTCGGCGGTCGGGTAGACGGCCGTCACGCTGGGCAGGTGCGGGGCCGCCACGGAGACCGCGGCCTCCAGCCGGATCCGCCGCCGGTACGTCATCGAGGTGAGCAGGTAGACCACGTGCAGCCGGCGCTCGTCGGCACCCAGGTAGTCCACGCCGGACACCGAGGAGCACAGCTCGAACCGCAGCGCCAGGTCGTCGCGCAGCACCTGGCAGACCTCGGCGATCCGCTCCGGCCGGACGTGCAGGGTCAGCTCGCCCCGGTCGACCACGACCTTCTCGATCGCGTCACCGAAGGCCGGGTACGCCTCCTCCAGCGCGTCGCGGACCTCGTCGAAGTAGCCCCCGTACGGTCGGGGCGCCTCCTCGATGGGTTGGCGCTGGCGGACCAGGCCGCCGTAGCCGGACACGTCGCCGGTGCCGTGGTTGCCGAACATCCCGCGCCCGGCCGGGCTGGACGGCGGCAACTCGGCGGGGGCACCACTGGTGGCGCCGGCTGGCACCACCGGCAGCGGTACGCCGCCGTCGTTGGGCTTGTCCGTGGGTGACGTCATTTGGGGCCTGCCTGCGGGTGGAGGTGGTTCTGAGCGTTCATCCAGTTCTCGATGCGCAGCTGCTCCTCGCGGCCCTCGCGGACCGCCCGGGTCCACTCGGCACGCCGGGCCTTGTCGCTGCGGTACGACGAGGGCATGGAGCCGTAGGGCACGACCGGAACGTCGCCGCGCTCCTGACGGGCAGCCAGCATCTTGCGGCCGTTCGGACCCAGCGGCTCATACATGATCTTCTCGCGGAGCTTGAGGATCGCGTCGATGAGCATCTCCGGCCGGGGCGGGCAGCCGGGCAGGTACATGTCGACCGGCACGACGTGGTCGACGCCCTGCACGATCGCGTAGTTGTTGAACATGCCGCCGCTGCTGGCGCAGACGCCCATGGAGAGCACCCAGCGGGGCTCGGCCATCTGGTCGTAGATCTGGCGCAGCACCGGAGCCATCTTCTGGCTCACCCGGCCGGCCACGATCATCAGGTCCGCCTGCCGGGGGGACGCCCGGAAGACCTCCATGCCCCAGCGGCCCATGTCGTAGTGCGGACCACCGGCGGCCATCATCTCGATGGCGCAGCAGGCCAGGCCGAAGGTCGCGCCCCACACGGACGACTTCCGGGACCAGTTGACCAGCTTCTCCACCGAGGTGAGCAGGACGCCGGCGGGAAGCTTCTCCTCGATGCCCATCTGACGTTCCTTCCTCAGTCCCAGTCCAGGCCGCCGCGCCGCCACACGTAGGCGTACGCAACGAAGACCGCGACGATGAACAGGACCATCTCCACGAAGCCGAAGATCGGCAGAGCGTCGAACGTGACCGCCCAGGGGTAGAGGAAGATGATCTCGATGTCGAAGACGATGAAGAGCATCGCCGTCAGGTAGAACTTGATCGGGAACCGGCCGCCGCCGACCGGCTGCGGGCTGGGCTCGATGCCGCACTCGTAAGCCTCGAGTTTGGCCTTGTTGTAGCGACGGGGCCCGGCGAAGCGGGCGGCGCCGACGGAAAACAGCGAGAACGCCGCGGCGAGGGCGAACAGCCCGATGATCGGTGCGTAAGGCGAGAGCGACATCGTTTTCTCCTGCTCGTCCTTCCCTGCCCTCGGTGCTTGACGAAAATCACACTATTCACGTCCCTCGCAGTGGCAGTCGGCGGGGGTCGATCTTTGTCAGCGTCGGGGCCGTGACCAGCACCGATGCCGTCCTACTCAGACAGCTGGCGCGGCCTTCGTCATCGCGTTGATGACCCGGTCCATCGCATCCCCACCGCGTGGGTCGGTCAGGTTGGCCAACAACTTGAGCACGAAACGCATCAGCGTCGGATGCGGCATGCCGTGTTTGGTGGCGATCCGCATGATCTCGGGGCGGCCGATCAGTTTCACGAAGATGCCGCCCAACCGGTAGTAGCCGCCGAGCCGGGCCTTCAGCTCGTTCGGGTACGCCAGCAGCGCGCGCTCGCGTTCCGGGCCGGCGGGCCGGGCGAGCGCCTGGACCGCGACCTCCGCGGCCAGCTCACCGGACTCCATCGCGTACGCGATGCCCTCACCGTTGAACGGGTTGACCATGCCACCCGAGTCGCCGACCAGCAGCACACCCCGGGTGTAGTGCGGCACCCGGTTGAAGCCCATCGGCAGCGCGGCGCCGAGGATCGGACCGTCGGCGTTGGTCTCGTCGGTCATCCCCCAGTCTTCCGGGGTGTTGGCGAGCCAGTCGGTGAGCAGCCGGCGGTAGTTGGTCTTGCCGAACGCCGAGGACGAGTTGAGCACGCCGAGGCCGACGTTGACCCGCCCGTCACCGAGACCGAAGATCCAGCCGTACCCGGGCAGCAGGTTGTCGCCGCTGTCCTTGCTGCGCAGCTCCAGCCAGGACTCCAGGTAGTTGTCCTCGTGCTTGGCCGGCGAGCGGTAGTAGCGGCGGACGGCCACGCCGATCGGCCGGTCCTCCCGCTTGGCCAGCCCGAGCGCGAGCGGGAACCGGCCGGAGACCCCGTCGGCCGCGACGACGAGCGGGGCGTGGAAGGTGGTCGGCTCCTTACCCGGGCCGACCTCCGCCTCGACGCCGGTGACCCGGCCGTCACCGTCGAGCACCGGGCCCAACACGTTGACGTTGGTGCGCAGTTTGGCACCGGCGGCCACCGCCCGCTGCGCGAGCAGGTCGTCGAAGTCCAGCCGCGTGCGGACCAGACCGTAGTTGGGGAAGCTGGCCAGCTCGGGCCAGTCCAGCTCCAGGCGGACCCCGCCGCCGATGACCCGCAGGCCCCGGTTGTGCAGCCAGCCGGCCTCGGGCGAGGTGTCCACACCCATCCGGATGAGCTGGCGCACCGCGCGCGGGGTCAACCCGTCGCCGCAGACCTTCTCCCGGGGGAACTCGGTCTTCTCCAACAACAGCACCCGTACGCCGTGCCGGGCCAGGTGGTACGCGGTCGCTGACCCACCGGGACCGGCGCCCACGACAATGACGTCGGCGTCGTGTTCCACCGCGGTCATTCGCGCCTCCTCCCGCACGCTCGTGAAATGCTTCACAAGCCAGACGGGACGAGTGTATGACCGGCGTCATACCTGCGCAGGATCAGGGGTACCTAACTCGCCGATGTGACAGCCGATGATCGTCCACAGCGGCCGAGTGTCAGGCCGGGCTGGGTGCGTCCAGGCCCGCATCGACCCGGATGGTCTCCGGCAGATGCTCCCGGAGCGCCCCGCCCGCCGCCCGGTCCAGCGCCGCCAACACCTCGGCGACCACCTGCCGGACCTCCACCGGGTCGGCTCCGGCCAACGCGCGCAACTGGGCGATGAGTTCGGCCGCGTCGTCGTCGGTGGCGGCCACCGGGTCCGCCGGCTCTACTCCGGTCATGCGAACGAGCGTACGGCGCAAAGTGGACTAAAGACCGATATTCACGAAACCTGAACAATGTCCGCGTCGGTCGCTCCGACTACTCGCGGATCCCCCGGTGCAGGGCCACCACGCCACCTGTCAGGTTGCGCCACGCCACCCGGCCCCACCCGGCCGCGGCGACCCGTCCGGCCAGCGCCTCCTGCGCCGGCCAGGCCCGAACCGACTCGGCGAGGTAGACGTACGCGTCGGGGTTGCTCGACACCGAGCGGGCGACCACCGGCAGCGACCGCATCAGGTACGACAGGTAGACCGTCCGGAAGACCGGGTTGACCGGGGTGCTGAACTCGCACACCACCAGCCGCCCACCCGGCCGGGTCACCCGCGCCAACTCCCGCAGGGCCGCGTCGGTGTCGCTCACGTTGCGCAGCGCGAAGGAGATGGTCACCGCGTCGAAGCTGGCGTCGGCGAACGGCAACCGCAACGCGTCGCCGGCCAGCAGCGGCACCTCGGGACGGACCCGCTTGCCGGCGTACAGCATGCCCAGCGACAGGTCAGCCCCCACCGCGTACGCCCCGGACTGCGCCAGCTCCCGGGTCGAGATGCCGGTGCCCGCGCCCACGTCCAGCACCCGCTCGCCCGGCCGCAGCCCGAGCGCCGACCGGGTGGCCCGACGCCAGGACCGGTCCTGGCCGAAGGAGATCACGGTGTTGGTCAGGTCGTAGCGCTCCGCCACGCCATCGAACATCGCGGCGACCTCGTGCGGCTGCTTGTCCAGACTGGCGCGCTGGCCCTGCGGGGAACGGCTCACCCCCTCCACTCTGCCAGCCGCCCGCAAACCGGCACTCATGGGGTGACGCGATCGGGCGGGGTGGTGACCCACCCCGCCCGCACGTCGTACCGGTTGTCGCGAACGCCTCGTCAGCGTGTCACCTGTCAGTCGGTCGACTTCTCGTCGCTCGGGGCGACCAGGACGACCTTGCGCCGACGGGAGAGCACCAGCAGCGCACCGCCCACCAGCAGGATGAGACCACCGATGCCGCCGATCAGGCCGACCTGCACACCGGTGACCGGCAGTCCGCCACCACCGGAGCCACCACCGGCGGTCGGCGACGTGGTCGTGCCCGGCGTCGTCGTACCGCCCGGGGTGGGCGTGCCGCTCGGCGTCGGGGTGGCCGTCCCACCCGGGGTCGGCGTGGCCGTGGCCGTGGGCGTCGGGGTGACGGTGGGGCTCGGGGTCGGCTGGGCACTCAGGTCGACGAAGACATCGAAGATCGCCTGGTTGTCGCTCTCGTCGACCTCGGTGAAGGCCTTCCGCTGGGCGCTGGTCGCCACCTCGGGCTGCTCCTCGGCCTGACCCGTCGCGGCGTCGAGACCCTGCGCGACGAGCTCACCGACCCGCAGCACCGGCTCGGTGACGTTCGCGCCGACCGTCACCTTGACGTCCGCCGTGTAGTACTCACCGGGCTTGATCACCGCGCCGTCGTCCTGACAGAGCGCCTGGGCGACGTTGGCGAAGGTCTGCGACACGCAGGTGTCCGGAAGCGTGGCGAAGGTGACCCCGACCGGGAGCGTGAGCACGTAGGACAGGCCGGTGGCCTTGCGGCTGCCGTCGTTGTAGACCGCCCAGTCCAGCGGCACCGTCTCGCCGCGCTTGACCGGCCGGAGGTTGGGGTCGTCGCCCTGGACGCCGTTCACCACGACGTTCGCGTAGACGTCCTGCACCCAGCTGGTCAGGTCGTAGCCGCGCTTGCCGACGATGATGTCGTGCTCGACCCTGTTGTCCTTCTTCTTGGGGTCGGCGGTGGCCGAGGTGATGGTGACCACCAGCGTGCCGGCCTCGCCGCGCGCACCCGTGGAGAACAGCGGAATACCGAAGTCCTCGCTGGTGCCGGCCGGCACGTCGCCGAGCGGGCAGGTGAACGTCTTGCCCTTCACCTGGCAATCCTTGGGCACGACGACCCCGACCACGCTCTTCAGCAACCTGCTGGTGTCCACGGTGTAGCTGACGCCCTTGGCGGCGACCGTGCTCCGGGTGTTGTCGACCAGGAACTTGAACGGCTTGGCCTTGGCCGCCTTGACGCCCTTGGCCAGCTCGAAGCTGAGCGGCGTCAGAGCCAGATCGGCCTGGTCGGCGGCCTGCGCCGGGGCGGCCACGGTGGCCAGGCCACCGGCCGCGAGCAGGGCCACAACGCCGGCGCGGGCCAGAGCCGAGCGGTGGAACGCTGTCATCGATCCCCCGGGGGGTAGGGAAGGCAAGAATGGTTGCGGAACGAGCGGACGCTATCGAAGGTCGATCACGCACGCCAGCATGCGGGACCCTTTTCATCCGTCCGGCCCGGGGTGGGCAGACGGTACGGGCGGGATGGTCACCCATCCCGCCCGTACCGCCGTGCGTTATATGAACGACCCGCAACGGGCCGATGGAGGACAGCCCACGAACGACCATCAGACCACCCGCCACCAGCACGATCGCGCAGAATCACCGGTCGCCGATGATGACGGATATGAGCCGGGACGCTAGCCGCCGCCGATCATCTCCACCACCCCGAAGCGGACAGCCTGACGCCGCGGCGCACGGGACCACCCGTACCGCCGGGGTCGGCCGGCGGGAGCATGAGCCTCGATCAGCCGAACGGCCGGGCGTCGAGCCGCGTCAGCTGACGTCGACGAGTGGCAGCGACCGGCCCGCGCCACCGCCGGGGAGCGCGATCGAGGAGAAGTGCGAGACCACCCGCTCGTCGGTCGGGTCGTCGGCCGGCGTGTGGTGCACGGCGAGCCGGTTGTAGAGGGTGTCACGCTGCGCGGGAATCCGGTCCGCCGAGCGGATCATGCCGATCAGCTCGTGCAGGTTGGAGCGGTGCCGCGCACCGGCCGAGGAGATCACGTTCTCCTCCAGCATGATCGAGCCGAGGTCGTCCACGCCCATGTGCAGCGAGAGCTGCCCGACATCCTTGCCGGTCGTCAGCCAGGACGCCTGCAGGTGCGGCACGGTCTCGAAGAAGAGCCGGGCCACCGCGACGAGGCGCAGGTATTCCAGCGTGGTCGCCTGGGTGCGGCCCTTGAGGTGGTTGTTCTCCGGCTGGTACGTCCACGGGATGAAGGACCGGAACCCACGGGTGCGGTCCTGCACGTCCCGGATCATGCGCAGGTGCTCGATCCGCTCGGCGTGCGTCTCGCCGGTGCCCATCATCATGGTGGCGGTCGACTCGATGCCCTGCCGGTGCGCCAGCTCCATGACCTCCAGCCAGCGCTCGCCCGACTCCTTGAGGGGCGCGATGGCCTTCCGCGGCCGCTCCGGCAGCATCTCCGCGCCGGCGCCCGCGATCGAGTCCAGACCGGCGATCTTGATCCGGGCGATGGCCTCGTCCAGGCTCACGCCGGAGACCTTCGCCATGTGCAGGATCTCGCTGGGGCCGATCGAGTGGATGACCAGCTGCGGGTACGCCTGCTTGACCGAGGAGAAGAGCTCCTCGTAGTACTCGACGCCGTAGTCCGGGTGGTGGCCACCCTGGAGCATCACCTGGGTGGCGCCCAGCTCGACCGCCTCGCCGCAGCGGCGCAGGATCTCCTCGGTCGGGTGGGTCCACCCTTCCGCGTGCTTGGGCGCCCGGTAGAACGCGCAGAACTTGCACGCCGTCACACAGACGTTCGTGTAGTTGATGTTGCGGTCGATCAGGTACGTGACGACGTTGTCCGGGTAGCGCCGCCGACGCACCGCGTCCGCCGCCTCACCCAACGCGTGGAAGGGTGCCTCGGTGTAGAGCAGCAGTGCCTCCTCGGGCGTGATCCGCCCGCCGTCCGCGCCCCGCTGCAGGATGTCGTCGATCTCCCGGCTCACCGTCACGTCCCCGAGCGTACGCCGGTCACGCGCGTTGCCTTGAGGGGTGGTTCAAGGCTGTGATTTCGCCGCACCGTTTCCGCGATCTTGCACTTTCTGTCGCCGCATAAGAGGCATTCCACGCACACAGGCCACTGAAAGTGCAAGATCGGCGCGGGCGAGGCGGTTCCGCCCCGCTCACCGAGACTGGCGCGGGCGAGGCGGTTGCGCCCCGCTCACCGAGACTGGCGCCCCGAACCCGGCACCGCCCCAACGAAACGGGACCAACCCGCCCGGTCAAAGGCCAGCACCGGGCCGGCCGGGTCCTTCGAGTCGCGGACGGCGATCACGTGGGACAGCTCGGCGACCTCGACGCAGTTGGCGTTCGAGCCGCTGCGGCTGGACTTGCGCCAGGTCGCGCCGGACAGCTCCGCAGTGATCATCGGGGGCTCACTCTCGCTCGTGCTCCGTTGCGACCCGCGCAACGAACTCCACCGAATCGACGGGGCTCAGCGCCACCTCGGCCAGCCTATCGGCCTCCCGTCGGAAGTGCGCCACCTGCGGCGCCTCCTCCAGGAACAGCCCAGCCAGCTTGTGGTCCAGATAGACCACCGACCGGTTGCGGGGAAAGTCGAACAGCGCGAACGACCCGTCCAGCCCGGTGTGCCCGCCCACCGCCAGCGGCACCACCTGCAACGTCACGTTCGGCCGCTCCGCGGCCTCGATCAGGTGCCGAAGCTGACGGGCCATGACCCGGTGGCCACCGAGCACCCGGCGCAACACCATCTCGTCCAGCAGCGCGTGCAGCGTCGGCGGCGTGGCCCGGCTCAGGATCGCCTGCCGACCCAGCCGGGCGGCAACACGCCCCTCCGCCTCGTCCGCCGGCACTCCGCAGCCGACCATCACCGCCTGGGTGTAATCCGGGATCTGCAACAGGCCGGGCACCAGCAGCGGCTCCCAGTTCACGACGCTGGTCGCCTCGGCCTCCAGCCGGATCAGCGTCCGGGACTCGTCGGACAGCCCACCGATCGCCTCCCACCAACCGGTTTCGGCCGACCGCTCGGCCATCCCGAGCAGCCGCTTCCGCTCGTCCCCCGTGATGCCGTAGATCACCAGCAGCGAGGCGACATCCGCGGCCAGGATGCCCTGGATGCCGGTCTCCATCCGGGATAATTTGGACGGTTGCCAGCCCAGCCGGATAGCCACCCGACGCAGCGGCAGTTTGCGCGACTCCCGCAGGTCGCGTAGCTCGCCGCCGAGTCCACGACCGACGACTGTGGGTTGACTGGCCTTGGGCATCGTTGGTCCTCCGCGTCGACTCGCGTCGCACCGTCACGCTGACGGCATGGACTCGTCGCGTTGAGTATTGACTTGATCTCAGTAACCCGCAACCATCGCAAGCAACATTGCTGAGTCTCGTTCCCCGCAGCAGGAGGTTGCGATGCCCATCTGGACCCAACAGCCCACCTGGCTGCGACCGTACGATCCCGCCGATTCACCCGGGCCGATCCCGTCAGTGATCGCCCACTTTCGGCGGCGCGGGCGCGCCGAAGAGCCGACACCATCGGAGGCGGAGCGAGAGGCGAGCCGATACACAGTGGTGCTGGTACCGCCCGAAGCCGCCGTGGCGCTCGGCGACGACCGGGGCGAGGTCGGCCTGCAACTCTTCCGCGACACCGACTGGGACCATTACCCAGCCCACCTCGACGAGGCGGTCAAGCTGATCGAGGAGGCGTGCGGCGAACGGGTAGCCCTGGTCGAGCACCGCTCCGACCTGACCTACTGGACCGCCCACGTCCGCCCCAACGACTGACGTCGGGCTGACTCAGCTCCCGCGCACCTCGACCTCAGCTCTCGCGTACCTCGACACTGATGCCGTAGCTGTCCCACAGCTCCGCCGCGAGCACCGGCCCCACGAACGCCGGCACGTGCGCCTCCCACCACGGCCGATCGGCCAGCCCCGGCATCGGTTGCTCGGACAACACCGCGCGGAACCGCTCGTCCGCCGCCTCGACCCGCTCCCGGACCCAGCCCATCTGCGGAAAGCCGCGCAACCGCTCGTCGGTCAGCACGGTCTCGATCGCGTGCCGGACGCTCAGATCGTTCCAGTACTCGTCGAGGACGTCGTCGTAGCCGTCCTCGCAGAACCCGACGAACTGCTCCCACCCCTCCACATAGCCGGTCGGCCGCCGCCCGCCGGTGACCTCGGCGAACCGCTCGACGAACTCCCTGTCGTTCGGCGCGCTCACGCGTCGTAGTCGACAGTGAGCCGGTCGGTGGTCGGGCTGGACTGGCAGGTCAGCACGTAACCGGCGGCCAGTTCGTCGGGCTCCAGGGCGTAGTTGCGGGCCATCGTGACCGCCCCGTCGACGACCTTCGCCTTACAGGTCGAGCAGACACCGCCCTTGCAGGCGTACGGCAGCTCGCCACGCACCTTGAGCGCGGCGTCCAGCACCCGCTCCTCGCGACCCATCGTGAAGTTCGACGACCGGCCGTCCAGCACGATGGTGACCTCGGCCCCGGCACCCGCCTGATCGACGGGGCGGCGCACCGGCTCGGGTGGTGCGTCGACGTGGAACAGCTCGGTGTGCACCGCCGACTCGGGCAGGCCGCGTGCGGTCAGCACGTCCCGGACGTCGACCACCATCGCGTACGGGCCGCAGAGGAACCACTCCTCGATCACGTCGCCCGGCACGATGGTGCCCAGCAACCGGCCCAGCCGCTCGGCGTCGATCCGCCCGGAGAGCAGCGCCGACTCGCCCTGCTCGCGGGAGAGCACGTGCACCAGGTGCAGCCGGGTGGGATAGCGGTCCTTCAGATCGGCCAACTCCTCGGCGAACATCACCGTGTTGGCCGTGCGGTTGCCGTACACCAGGGTGAAGGTGCTGGCCGGCTCGACGGCCAGGGCGGTCGCGACAAGCGCGAGCACCGGCGTGATGCCGGAGCCGGCGACGACCGCGCCGTAGTGCCGCACCCGGTCCGGCGCGAACCCCGTGGTGAAGGTGCCCAACGGCGGCAGCACCTCGACCGTGTCGCCACCACGCAGCGCCCCGCACGCGAACGACGAGAACGCGCCGCCCGGGATCTCCCGCACCCCGATCCGCAACCGGCCGTGCCGGGCCAGGTCGTCGGGGGTCGAGCAGATCGAGTACGACCGGCGCACGTCCGTGCCGTCCGCACCAGCGGAGCTGGTGGCCCCGGCTCCGCCGGGAAGACGCACGGTGAGGTGCTGGCCCGCGCGGAACGCAAACGTCTCCCGCAGATCCTCGGGTACGGCGAAGGTCACCGCGACAGCATCGTCGGTGAGCCGGTCGACGGCGGCGACCGACAACTGGTGGAAGACCGGCCGCCGGCGGACCGGGCGGGTGATGGTGACAGTCACAGCGCCTTCAGGTGGTCGAAGGGTTCGGAGCAGGACCGGCACCGCCACAGCGCCTTGCACGCGGTGGAGCCGAACCGGCTGACCTGCTCGGTCTCCGGCGAGCCGCACTGCGGGCAACGGACCGCGAGGGTCAACGGGACGACGCCGGTGGCGGGCACCGGGGCCGGCGGGGCGATCCCGGCGGCGGCGAGCTTGGCCCGCCCACCCGCGGAGATCCAGTCGGTGCTCCACGGCGGGCTGTAGACGGTACGGACCTCAGCGTCGGCGTGACCGGCGACCGCCAGCGCGCGGCGGATGTCGGTGCGGATCACGTCCATCGCCGGGCAACCGGTGTAGGTCGGCGTGATGGTGACGGTGACCCGACCGCTGGCCGGGTCCTCCTCGACCGCCCGCAGGATGCCCAGCTCGTCAATGGTGATCACCCGGATCTCCGGGTCCACGACGCTCGCCGCGGCCTCCCGCGCGCTCACCGTGCCGCCGGTCGCGACGGCCGGGCCCGCGGTCCGCGCGGCGCTCACCGTGCCGCCGGTCGCGACGGCCGGGCCCGCGGTCCGCGCGGTCACCACTGCGCTCCGGGATGGGCGCGGTGCAGCACCTGCATCTCGGCGAGCAGGTAGGCCAGGTGCTCGGTGTGCACGCCGTCCCGCCCACCGCCCGGGGCCCAACCACGCTCCGGCAGGGTGAGCGTCGCCTCGGCCACCACCGCGCCGACGGTCGCGTCGAACGCCGGCCGCAGGGCCGCCGGGTCGACCGGCGCCGCCGGGTCCGCGGCGAACAACTCGTGGGTGTACGGCCACACCTGGTCGACTGCCGCCTGCATGCGACGGTGCGACTCCTCGGTGCCGTCGCCGAGCCGCTTCACCCACAGCGCGCCGTGGTCCAGGTGGTACGCCGACTCCTTGCGCGCCTTCGCACCGATCGCGGCCAACCGTTCGTCCGCACAGCCGGCCAGCGCCGAGTACAGCGGCAGCTGGTACGCCGCCAGGAAGAACAGCTTCGCCATGGTCACCGCGAAGTCGCCGTTGGGCAGCTCGACCAGGAGCGCGTTGCGGAACTCGCGGTCGTCACGCAGGTACGCCAACGCGTCCTCGTCGCGGCCCGCGCCCTCCAGCTCACCCGCGTACGACAGCAGCAGGCGCGCCGCGCCGAGCTGGTCGAGGGCGATGTTGGCGAGCGCGATGTCCTCTTCCATCTCGGGCGCACGGGTCGTCCACTCGGCCAGTCGTTGCGCCGCGATCAGCGCGTCGTCGCCGAGGGCGAGGGCGAAGTCGAAGGGCCCGTTCACGCCACCACCTCGCTGCGCTCGGCGGCGACGCGAAGCGCCCCGCTGCTGAGTCGGCTGGTTCGCTCGCTCCGCTCGCTTCCCGCCACCACCTCGCTGCGCTCGGCGGCGACGCGAAGCGCCCCGCTGCTGAGTCGGCTGGTTCGCTCGCTCCGCTCGCTCACAGGTGGGCCACCCCGTCCGGCACCTCGTAGAAGGTGGGGTGGCGGTAGACCTTGTCGGCCGCCGGGTCGAAGAAGGCGTCCTTCTCGTCCGGGCTGGACGCGGTGATCGCGCCGGCCGGCACCACCCAGATCGACACGCCCTCCTGGCGGCGGGTGTACAGGTCCCGGGCGTTGCGCAGGGCCAGCTCGGCATCGGGGGCGTGCAGGCTGCCGACGTGGGTGTGCGACAGCCCCCGTCGCGCCCGCACGAAGACCTCCCAGAGCGGCGAGTGTTCGGTCGTCACGCGGCCACCTTCTCCTTCTGTTGCGCCCGCTTCGCGGCATACGCCGCGGCGGCCTCGCGTACCCATGCGCCGTCGGCGTGCGCGGCCCGCCGGTGGGCCATCCGCTCCCGGTTGCACGGGCCGTTGCCCTTGATGACCTGCATCAGCTCGTCGTAGTCCGGCTGGGTGTAGTCGTACGCCTGCCGCTCCTCGTTCCAGCGCAGGTCGGCGTCGGGGATGCGCAGCCCGAGGATCTCGGCCTGCTGGACGCACATGTCGACGAAACGCTGCCGCAGATCGTCGTTCGAGAAACGCTTGATCTTCCAGGACATCGACTGGGCGGAGTGCGTGGAGTCGCCGTCCGGCGGGCCGAACATCGCCAGCGACGGGTACCACCAGCGGTCCACCGAGTCCTGGGCCATCGCCTGCTGCTCCGGGGTGCCGTGCGCCAGGGTGTGCAGGATCTCGTAGCCCTGCCGCTGGTGGAACGACTCCTCCTTGCAGACCCGGATCATCGCTCGGGCGTACGGGCCGTACGAGCAGCGGCACAGCGGCACCTGGTTGACGATCGCCGCGCCGTCCACCAGCCAACCGATCGCACCCACGTCGGCCCAGCTCAGGGTGGGGTAGTTGAAGATCGAGCTGTACTTCTGGCGGCCGTCGAGCAGCAGCCGGACCAGCTCGTCGCGGCTGATGCCGAGGGTCTCGGCGGCGGCGTAGAGATAGAGGCCGTGGCCCGCCTCGTCCTGCACCTTGGCCAGCAGGATCGCCTTGCGCTTGAGCGAGGGCGCCCGACTGATCCAGTTGCCCTCCGGCTGCATGCCGATGATCTCGGAGTGGGCGTGCTGGGCGATCTGCCGGATCAGCGTCCGGCGGTACGCGTCGGGCATCCAGTCGCGCGGCTCGATCTTCTGCTCGGCGTCGACCACCTCGGCGAAGTACGCCGCAAGGTCCTCGTCGGGCGCGGGACCGCCACGCCGACCGCGCGCCGCCGCCGCGCGTAGCTCCGCCTCGGCGGCCTCGACCTCGCCCAGCAGGCCGCCGGGCGCCTCGTCCGGGGCGCCGTCGGGTGCGCCGTCGGAGGCGCCGTCAGCGGCGGAGAAGTCGTTGCCATACATGCTGTCAAGTGTTACAGCTTGCGATGCGTTGCACCAGGGGGTGTAATAAGAATCCGGATAGCCGTTCTGTAATCGAATGAGCGCTTTGCGCTACCTGGCGGGGCCCCGCAACGCCGTGACCTAGGCCACGAAACAAAGTTGAAACACTGCAAAAACCTCATAGCGGTCCCATACCCCGCCTTTATCGCAGTTTGCCTAGTGTCGAAACCTGGCAGGTCAGCCAACCGGACGTAGACTTTCGCCGGCACACCGATCGGCTTCAGATGATTGCCAACCGAGACAGCGGCCATCTCCCCCGGCCCTGGCGATCCGCCGATCCGTCCGGACAAGAAGCCGGCCCCCCGGCCCTGACACCTGGAGCTCACCCACTCATGCGATCCCGCGTGACCCTGGTGCTCGTCGTCACGACGGTCCTGCTGAGCGGCGTCCTACTGGGCTCCGCCGCGTACGCACGGCTCGCCAGTGACGACAGCGGCGCAGGCGGTGCCTCCGGCGTCGCCACGCCCGCACCCACCCCACCACCGCCGCCCACCCTGGCGGCCGGTCCGGTGTCGGTGGACTTCCAGGGTGACTTCTTCTCCTGGGCGCTGATGGATCGACAGACCGGCAAGATCTCGGGGTCGCCGAACATGGCCGCGACCAGCTCCACCGAGTCGATGATCAAGGCCTGGATCGTCTCCGACTACCTCCGACAGTTCGGCAACAAGGAGCCGCCGGCAGCGTTGAAGGAGTTGGCTCGGGTCGCCATCGTCGACAGCAACGACGGGGCTACCGACAAGGTCTACTTCGCCGCGGGCGGCTCGTACCGGTCGCCGGCAAAGGGGGTGGTCGGGCCGGTCATCCAGCGGGCCATCAAGATCTGCGGGCTGACCGACACCAAGCCCGGCATCGTGCCGAAGCGCGAGGGTTGGTGGAGCTACACCCAGATGTCTCCCCGGGACGCCGTCCGGGTCGGCGACTGCATCGCCGACGGTAAGGCCGCCGGCCCGAAATGGACCAAGTGGGTGTTGGACCAGATGAGCAACGTCACGGGCAGCACCGCAGCCAAGGACCAGCGGCCCACGTCCGGCGGTGGCCGGTGGGGGATCATCGACGGCCTACCGAAGTCGATCACCGAGCAGGGCCCGGTCAGCATGAAGAACGGGTGGACCAGGATCAGTTACGACGGCAGCTGGCACGTTAACTGCCTCGCCGTCACCGGCAAATGGAGTCTCGCGGTGATGCTGCGCTATCCAGTCAAGAGCGGTTTGGACTACGGCGCGAAGGTCTGCGCCAGTGTGGCCACCCAGTTGGTCACCCCGCAGCCCGGCGCCGCACTCAAGGTGCCGCAGCAGCCGGTGGGGAAGCTCTGATGGCCGGCAGTCGCCGGGCCGACCGACGTGGCGGCGGTGAGGCGTCCCCGCTGCGGCTGGTCGCCATCGCCGTCATCCTGATCGGGTTGGTGCTGGTGTCGCTGCGGCTGCTGCCCGGGTCACCGTTCGAGTCGGCTGCCGCCGCCAAGTGGGGTGACGCCACGGGAGGCAACGACCGGTCCACGGGTGCGGCCACCAACCGCAGCGCCCGCGAGCCGGCCTCGCCGTCGCCGAGCCCCACGCCGACGCTGGAGCCGCTGCCGTTCGTCGCCAAGGACCTCGACCTGAACATCGAGGGCTGGTATTCCTGGAGCGTGTTGGATCGCCGCACCGGGCAGATCATCGGTTCCAAGAACATGGGCGAGACCAGCACGACCGCATCGATGATCAAAGCTTGGGTCGTCGCCGACTACCTGCGTCGCGCGGCCGACGCCGGCCAGACCCCGAGCAACGCGAAGCTCGCCGACGCGACGCTGATCATCCGAGACAGCGACAACACCCGGGCCCAACAGTTCTTCAACCAGGTCGGCGGGGCCGCCTCGATCAAGCGCCTGATCTCCATGTGCAAACTGACCGACAGCAAGGTTGCCCCCGACCGCGGCTGGAGCGAGACGGCGCTCTCCCCCCGAGACGCCGCCCGCATGGGCAACTGCATCGCCACTGGCACGGCCGCCGGGCCGAAATGGACCAAGTGGCTGCTCAACGAGATGAAGCTGGTTCGCGGCGCCGGTGACTTCGGTATCCGCAAGGCCTTCCCGGCCGCCCAGCGGAAGCAGATCGCCATCAAGAACGGGTGGATCGACCGGATCGAGGTGCAGGAGATGCACATCAACTGCATGGCCATCGGTGACACCTGGACGATGGGCGTCATGCTCAAGTACCCGATCAACCTGGGCTACGACTACGGCATGGACAACTGCGAGAAGGTCACCAAGGCACTCCTGCGCCCCGGCGTCTGAGCCGCAGCTCCGGCTCGGCCGCAGGTAGGGCGCAGCGGCCGGGCTGCCTCTCTGTCGCCGCGGCCGGGGCTCGCCGGTCAGCCGGCGAAGAACTCGGGGCCGCCGTCCGGCAGCTCCGGGGCCGCGCCGATCGCGGCCGCTCGCCGGGCCCACTCACGCAGCCCGGCGACCTGCCGGTCGCCGAGCGAAAAGTCCAGGGTCCGGAAGTACGTGGCCAGCGTCTCCGCGTCGAAGGTCTCCCAGCGAGCCGCAGCCTCGGCGACCTGGTCCAGCTCGGCCAGGCAGAGGTCCCGCGAGCGCAGGAACGCCTCGTGCACCTCCTTGACCAGCCCCGGGTGGGCGGCGGCAAAGTCGCGGCGCACCGCCCAGACGGCGAAGACCATCGGCAGACCGGTCCACTCCCGCCATGCCTGCCCGAGGTCGGTGACGATGAGACCCCGCTGCGGCGCCTCGTAGTACGCCCGCAGCGCCACGTCGCCGATCAGCACCCCGGCGTCGGCTTCGAGCAGCATCTGCGTCAGGTCCGGTGGGCAGCGGAAGTACTCGGGCCGCACGTTGTACCGCTCGGCGAGCAGCAACTGGGCCAGCATCACCCCGGTCCGCGACGTCGAGCCAAGCGCCACCCGGGCACCGTCCAACTCGGCGAGGGGCCGGGTGGAGACCATGTTGACCGAGAGCACCGGTCCGTCGCTGCCCACCGCCAGGTCCGGCAGGAGGAGCAGTTCGTCGGCGTGCTTCAGGTACTCCAACAGGGTGATCGGGCCGATGTCGAGATCGCCGGCAACCAGTGCCGCGCTCAACCGGTCCGGCGAGTCCTTCTGCAGGTCGACGTCGAGCAGGGCACCGGAGCGCATCAAACCCCAGTAGATCGGCAGGCAGTTCAGGAACTGGATGTGCCCGACCCGCGGGCGTGCGATGCGCTCAGCCATGACCCGACCGTATCCCCGGCTTTCCGACCCTGCTCGGCGGGTCGACCCGGAGTGGCCAAACCCGCATCCGCCAGGTCGACGTACCCCGCAGCGCGACTCGACGGCAGCGGAACATACGGCGATGAAAACGGCTCTCATCCGTTGATCAACGCCGACCGAAAGTGTCGTACTCCTGTTCTAATTTGTTGTCATGTTGGAAGCGTTGACGCAGGCAGGCGGTGCGGTCGACGACTGTGCCGAGGCCGCGCTGTGGGGGCTCTCCGACGACCAGTTGCTCGCCTCCCTCGACGCGACACAGGTGCTGACGCAGCGGCTGGCCACCGTTCAGCTCGGGCTGGTCCGCGAGCTGGACAGCCGCGGCCTGGCAGTCGCCCAGGGCGCTTCGTCCACCGCCGTCTGGCTGCGGGAACGGCTCCGGCTCTCCGGTCGCTCCGCACGCCAACTGGTCCAGCTCGCCGCCACCGTCGACGCCGCGCCAGCAACGGTGTGTGACGCACTGCTCAGCGGCGCCATCACCGTGGAGCAGGGCCGAGTCGTGGCCGAGACGATCGCCGCCCTCCCCGTGGAGGCCGGTCCCGAGGTGGCCGACAAAGCCACCCAACTGCTTGTCGCCTGGGCCGACCGGTTCGACCCGACCATCCTGAGCCGGCTCGGGGAGCGCGTCCTCACGCACGTCGCACCGGATCTGGCCGACCAGGCTGAGCTGAAGGCTCTTCAACGGGCCACCGAGCGGGCCGAGGCTCGCCGGCACGTCACGCTCTCCGACCAGCAAGACGGTCAGGTACGCCTCAGCGGCAACCTCGACACCGAAACCGCGAGCCTGCTCCGTGAGGCGATCGACCCGCTCTGCGCTCCGGCCGGCGAGCACGATGATCGCAGTCCTGGTCAACGCCGTGCCGACGCGCTGGCCGAGGTCTGCCGGTTGGCGCTGCGCACAGGTCAGCTGCCCGACAGCGGCGGAGACCGACCTCAGCTCGTGGTGACCGTGTCACTCGACGACCTGGTCAACGGCGTACGCGCCGGCACATTGGAGACCGGTGCACGCCTCACGCCGGGCGCGGTCCGCCGGCTCGCCTGCGACGCCAGCCTGTTGCCGGCCGTGCTGGGCGGCAACAGCCAGGTCCTGGACGTCGGCCGCCAGCGGAGGCTCTTCACCGGCCCGCTGAGGCGTGCGCTGGTGCTGCGAGACGGCGGGTGCGCCTTCCCTGGCTGTGATCGACCGCCGAGATGGTGCGACGGTCACCATGTCCGACACTGGGCCGACGGTGGAGCGACAGCGCTGGGCAATGCCGTGCTGCTCTGCGGCTACCACCACCGGTTCGTCCACCGCGGCGACTGGACAGTCCGCATCGCGGCGGACGGCCGGCCCGAGTTCCTTCCGCCCCGCTGGCTCGACCCACTACGCACACCACGCCGCAACCAATACCACCGGCGATGCTGATGCCGCCGAGCACGCCGACACCGCCCGAGGCCGCGAGCAGGCAGGCGGGCAACGCCCTGCCGCCCACCAGGCCCCAGTCCACCGGTTCGCCAGACCACCACGTCGCCAGACCACCACGTCGCCAAGTGACTAGGCGGCGGGTCACCAGGCGACCATGTGACCAGGCCACCGGATTACCAGGCCACCGGGACCGCCGGACCACGAGACCACCGAGGCCACCGAGGCCACCGAGTTGCTTGGTGACCGCGTGGCGATCACGTCGCCAGCCCGCCGGGCCGTCAGGTGGCGCCCTCCAGAAGGGCAGGTCGTTCTGTCGCGTCTCGCGGCTCGCCCCTCGGGCGAGCCGCCCCGCCCGGCAACACGCCGTCTCCGGCAGGTGGTCCCCTGGGTAATTCGGTAGTGGCGACTGAGAGAAGAGCGTAAGGTTGCAGCCCGCTTGACGGCCGAGGTGACCTGCACCGGCACGGACGTCTTCGCGCCGGGCGGCCGGCCATCCGCCCCCGGACACGCGAGCGCGCAGCAGATGTGAACGATGGGACGTCAGCATGCCCGCACTCGATATCGACACCCACCTCGACACGGATCTGTCCGCCGAACGCGCACACCTGGCAGCTTCACGGGCCGCACTGCGAAGGATGCGGGAGCGCGCCGAAGCCCTCTTCGCCACCGGTGACCAGGTGGCCGGCGACGCGTACGCGGCGGAGACGCTTGGCCGCACCCTGGCCCGGCGGGTGACCGAGTTGGCCGACGACCCGACCACACCACTCTTCTTCGGCCGCCTCGACTTCGCCGAATCCACAGACCCTGACGCCGCGGCCCCAGGCAGCACCGACACCGGCGGCACCGACACCGACAGCACCGACACCGGCGGCAGCGAGGGCAGGTCCGGCGGGGATCCCGGCGCGGGTGCGAGCACCTTTGGCCATGACGGTCGGCGGTATCACGTGGGGCGGCGGCACGTCGCCGACGAGCGCGGCGAGCCGTTGGTGCTGGACTGGCGGGCGCCCGTCTCCCGGTCGTTCTACCAGGCCAGTGCACGGGATCCGCAGGGAGTGGCGGTCCGGCGACGGTTCGGGTTCAGCAACGGGGTGCTGACCAGTTTCGAGGATGAGCGTCTCGATCGGGGCGAGGAGCTTGGCACGACGAGCCGGATCCTCACCGCCGAGATCGAGCGACCGCGCGTCGGGCCGATGCGGGACATCGTCGCCACGATTCAGCCGGAGCAGGACGAGTTGGTCAGAGCCGACCTTGCCGACTCGATCTGTGTGCAGGGAGCGCCGGGCACCGGGAAGACGGCGGTCGGCCTGCATCGGGCCGCGTACCTGCTCTATCTGCACCGGGAGCGGCTGCGCCGGGCGGGTGTGTTGATCGTCGGACCGAACCGGGCGTTCCTGTCGTACATCGCGGCGGTGTTGCCGGCGCTCGGTGAGGTGGAGGTCGAGCAGGCCACGGTGGAGGAGTTGATCTCCGGGGTGCCGGTTCGGGCGGTCGACGCACCGGCGGCCGCGGTGCTCAAGCACGACGTACGGATGGCGCGGGTGTTGCAGCGCGCGGTGCAGGCACAGATCGGCACACCTACCGACTCGATCACCGTGTCGGACGGGTCGTTCCGGTGGCGGATCGGGCTGGAGCCGTTGCACCGGATCGTCGAGGAAACCCGCCGGGAGGGGCTGCCGTACGGCACGGGCCGGGAACGGGTCCGGGCTCGGGTGGTGAGCCTGCTGCAACGACAGGCCGAGGCGCGTCGGGCGGAGTCGCCAAGCGATGCCTGGTTACGTCGGATGGGCCGCTGCCGTCCGGTGCTCGATTTTCTGGACGCGGTCTGGCCGGCGCTCACCCCGGAAGGGCTGGTCTACGGCCTGCTCGCCGACCCGGTCCGGCTCGCCGCAGCGGCGGACGGGCTGCTCAGCGACACCGAGCAGGCGCTGCTCAGCTGGGTGAAGCCGGCTCGCACCGCGAAGGCGACCCGTTGGACCGCCGCCGACGTGGTGTTGATCGACGAGGCGGCCGGCCTGCTGGAACGACCGTCCGGGTTCGGGCACGTGGTCGTGGACGAGGCACAGGACCTGTCCCCGATGCAGTGTCGGGCCATTGCCCGGCGCAGCGAACACGGCTCGATCACCCTCCTCGGTGACCTCGCGCAGGGCACCTCGCCGTGGGCGGCGACGGACTGGCGGGAGTCCCTCGCCCACCTGGGTAAGCCGGACGCCGTGGTGGTCCCGTTGACTGTTGGTTTCCGGGTGCCCGCGGCGGTGGTGGCGTTCGCGAACCTGCTGCTCCCGGCACTCGCGGTGGACGTACCGCCGGCCGAGTCGCTGCGCCACGACGGCGGGCTGGATGTGCGTACCGTGACCGATCTGGTCGCGGAGACGGTGGCCGAGGTGCGCGCGGCGCTCGACTACGACGGCTCGGTCGGCGTGATCGCCGCGGACGACGCGGTCGACGAGCTGCGCGCGGCGCTGGCCGCCGCCGGTGTCGAGACCGCGACCGCCGACGACGTGACCGCCGCGGAGCGGGTCACCGTGGTGCCCGCGACGCTGGTCAAGGGCCTGGAGTACGACCATGTGGTGGTGGTCGAGCCGGCCGCGATCGTCGCGGCCGAGCCGCGCGGGCTGCACCGGCTGTACGTGGTGCTCACCCGGGCGGTGTCCCGGCTGACGGTGCTGCACCGCGAGCCGCTGCCCGCCCCGCTCGGCGGCGGCTCAGCCGGGCTGGCACCCGCCACGGCCCGCACGCCCGGCGACGGCTCAGCCGGCTGACAGGGCTGTCGCGACGTCCCGCAGGGGGCGGGCGGAATCAGCCAGCGGCACATGGAACGACAGCCACGAACCGTCGGCGAAGTCGATCCGCAGCCGTTTCCAGTTCAACCGGTACCGGCCGACCCGGGCGGCGACGGTCGTGCGCGGCACCGACCCGAGCAGCTCGACGTCGGCCTGCGCTCGTTCGTCCGCCGCCGAGCTGGACAGCAGCCCGACCGGTGCTGTCGCGCCGAGCAGCAACCGCCCGTCGGTGACCCCGAGCACGATGTCCCGGAGGCCGGCCCCCGTCGTCGCCACGGTCAGGGCGTGGTGCAGCAGAGATGCCTGCGAACCCGGTGCGCCTCGACCTCCGACACCGAAGAAGAGCCAGTCGACGGCGTTGTCGGCCCGGCCGAAGGTGATGGTGGGTGAGAGCACGTTGAGCAGGATGCCCAGGATGCCCGGACCACCGGGCGCAGGTGGCGCCGCCGGCTGCGGAGGTGCCGCCGGGGTCAGGCCTGCGCCGGCTCGGACCCGGGCCACCGCGCGCACCCGTTCTCCGGCCGGTAGTAGTCGGGTGATCCCCTCGACGTGGCGTGCGTGACGCCCGTCGAGCGTCATCGGTGCCCCTCGTGGCCGCCTGGTCGGTGCGGGTCGTGCCGGGGCGCGTGCCCGTCGTCGAAGGAGCGGTGAAAGCTCGCCCGCCGGCCTCGGGGCGCCGCGGCGAACGCCGTCCGGACCTTCGGCTCGCTGTTCGGGCTCGACACGGACCCTCCCCTGTGCCCGGTGCGACAGGTCAGCCGCCACGGCCCCCACCATAGGCACTCCCCAATGCCGCCGGTGACCCCGTGCGCGACGTCGGGGGACACCACGCCTCGACTTTGTGTCGTAAAGTTCTTTGCGTGAACCACGACGACGATCTGCCGCCCGCCGATGCCGCGGCGGCGCTCCGGCTGATCGAGGAGCAGCGGTCCGCGACCGTACGCGGACTCGATCCCGATGCCCGTCTGCTCTACTGGCCCTGGGGAGTCGCCTGGCTGGTCGGCTTCGGGCTGTTCTTCCTGCGGTTCTCCCCCGGCGAGCGGTCGCTTGTCCACCTGCCGAGCTGGCTGCCACTGATCGCCCTCTTCGCCCTGCTCCTGGTCGCGGCGGCGATCCAGGCGATGGCCAGCGCTCGCGCCTACGGGCAGGTGACCGGCGACTCCGCCCGGCGCGGACACTGGTACCTCTGGGCCTGGGGTCTGGGGCCGGTGAGCGTCTACGCGGCGCTCGGCCGGATCTCCGAGCACCTGCCGCACGACCTGGCCGCGCTGCTCTGGTCGGCGACCGCCGTCGGGCTGACCGGCGCGCTGCACATGGCCGGCGGAGCGATCTGGCTGGACCGGGACCTGTTCCGGCTGGGCGTCTGGGTCAGCGTGATCAACCTGGTCGGTGTCCTTGCCGGGCCGGGCTGGCACGCGCTGATCGTGGCGGTGGCCGGCGGTGGCGGAATGCTTGTCGCAGGCGCGATCGCCCGACGGCGGCAGCGGCACCGGGCATGACGGAACTGGACCCGGTCATCCACGCGCAGGCCCGGCTGCGGGTGGTCGCCAGCCTCTCCACCCTCGGCGACGGCGACCGGATCGCGTTCCCCCGCTTGCAGGAACTGCTCGCCATGACCGCCGGCAACCTCTCCGTGCACCTGCGCAAACTCGAGGACGCCGGCTACGTGGAGATCAGCAAGACCCACCGTGGACGCACCCCGGCAACCCTGGTCCGGCTCAGCCGGCGGGGGCGGCGGGCGTTCGAGGAGTACACCGAGACAATTCGCGCCCTGCTCGACCCCACCCCGTCGAAGGAGCAGTCATGATCCTCGCTCGCGCCGACCAGGCCAGCCGCCGGTACGGCGACGTCCTCGCCCTCGACCGCGTCGACCTGGAAGTCCGGGCCGGTGAACTGGTCGGCCTCCTCGGGCCGAACGGCGCCGGCAAGAGCACCCTGATGAACCTGCTGGTGGGTCTGCGCCGCCCCACCTCGGGGCGGGTCGAGCTGAACGGCGGCGACCCCCGCGACCCGGCGAGCCGTCGCCAGGTCGGGGTCACCCCGCAGGAGACCGGCCTGCCGGGCACGCTGCGCGTCGGTGAGGTCGTCGACTTCGTCTCGGCGCACTACGCGGACCCGGTTCCCCGTGGCGAACTGCTCGACCAGTTCGGTCTGGGTGATCTCGCCCGACGGCAGACCGGTGGGCTCTCCGGTGGGCAGCGCCGCCGGTTGGCGGTGGCGCTGGCATTCGTCGGCCGGCCCCGGCTGGTGCTGCTCGACGAACCGACCACCGGCCTGGACGTGGCCGCCCGGCACACCCTGTGGGACGCGATCCGCGCGTTCCACAGCGACGGCGGCACCGTGCTGTTGAGCAGCCACTACCTGGAGGAGGTGGAGGCGCTGGCCCACCGGGTGGTCGTCATCGGGCAGGGCCGGGTGCTCGCCGACGACACCGTGGACGCGGTGCGCGGCATCGTCGGCGTACGCCGGGTCAGCCTGGTCGCCGACCACCTGCCCGACCTGCCCGGGGTCGTCCGCAGCGAACGGATCGACGGGCGGCTGCACCTGCTCACCACCGATGCCGACGAACTGGTCCGCGCGTTGGTCACGGCCCGGACCCCGTTCAGCGACCTGGAGGTACGGCCGACCTCGCTGGAGGAGGCGTTCCTCGCCATCACCAGCGGGGGCGCGCCCGGCGGGGACCAACCCGCCAGCGCAGGCCAACCCGCCACCACCGCCACTGGCGGCCAACCCACCGCCGCCGCCGCTGCCGCCGGCCAACCCACCACTGTCTGAGGAGGCCACCGTGCAGCTCGCCCTGGTCCACGCCCGCTACCAACTCCTGGAGATCATCCGGATCCCGGTGGCCGTCGTCGGCAGCGCCTTCTTCCCGGCCGCCGCCATGATCTTCTTCGTGGTGCCGTTCGCGCGCGACGACGCGGTCGGCGCCACCTTCGCCACCGCGTCGATGATCACCTTCTCGGTGATGAGCGCCAACGTCTTCCAGTACGGGGTCGGCGTCGCCGAGGACCGCGACCAGCCGTGGAACCCGTACACCCGGACCTTGCCGGCCGGGCCGGCACCCCGCTTCGCGGGCCGGGTGCTGGCCGGCCTGGCGCTCACCTACCTCTCGCTGCTCCCGGTCGTGGTGATCGGCGCGACGTTGACCGCGGCCACGATCACCCCGGCGGCGTTCCTGCTGACCGCCGTCACGGTGGCCGTCATCTCGGTGCCGTTCACGCTGCTGGGGCTCGCCATCGGCTACTCGCTGCCGAGCAAGGCCGCGATCGTGGTGGCCCAGGTGGTGTTCCTCCCGCTCGCCTTCGGCGGCGGGCTGCTCTCCGCGCCGGGCGACGCGCCCGGGTTCATCGAGACGATCGCGCCGTTCCTGCCCACCCGGGGCGCGGCCGAACTGATGTGGTCGGCGGTCGGTGACTACACCGTCGACCCGCTGGCAATGATCATGCTCGGCGTCTGGGTGGTGCTGCTCGCCGCGCTCGCCGCCTGGGCGTACCGACGGGACGAGGGTCGCCGGTTCAGCTGACGATTCGTCCGTTTCCGCCCCGCGCCGCGGCGGGACGGTGCCAGGATTCCGGCAGGGGGTCGCCGTGGCCGCCCGGGCCGAGAGGGGTCTTCGACCGTGAGCACCGTCCCGCCGGGCACACCCTGCTGGGCCGACCTGGCCACCCCGGACCTGACCGACGCGCGGCGCTTCTACCCCGAGCTGTTCGGGTGGACCGGCCGGATCACACCGGAGCCCGAGGCGGGCGGCTACACGGTCTTCCTGCTCGACGGCAGGCCGGTGGCCGGGGCCGGGCCGCCAGCGATCCCGGACCAGGTGCCCATCTGGTCCACGTACGTCGCCACCGACGACGCCGAACTGGTCGCCGGCCGGGTCGAACGAGCCGGTGGGCAGGTGGTCGTGCCGCCGTTCGAGGTCTTCGACCGAGGCTGGATGGCGGTCTTCGCCGACCCGGCGGGCGCCACGTTCAGCGTGTGGCAGCCGCTGGCGATGGCCGGTGCCGAGGCGTACAACGTGCCGGGCGCGATGAGCTGGAACGAGCTGGTCACCCCCGACCCCGAGGGCGCGAAGGTCTTCTACGAGCTGGTGTTCGGCTGGCAGCCCGACGACCAGGCGGTGGGCCCGATGACGTACACCGGGTGGCGGCTCGGGACGCAGATCGTGGCCGGGATGATGCCGCCGTTGGCCGACGACTTCCCGGCCGACCTGCCGGCGTACTGGACCGTGTACTTCGCGGTCACCGACGCGGACGCCGCCGCGGCCCGCGCCGCCGAGCTGGGCGGAACGATCCTGGTCCCACCCCGCGATATCCCAGCGGGCCGCTTCGCGGCACTCCGCGACCCACAGGGCGCCCTCTTCTCCGTCATCGACCTGGGCCCCTGACCCAGCGCCTGCCTGCTCAGGGGCGGGCGGGGCGGACGGGGACCACCAGGGGTCCGTGGGTGCCGGGGACGACCCGGACGCTGGCCCGGTAGTGGGTGGCGAGCAGGTGCTCGGTCAGCACCTCGGGTGGGGTTCCGGCGGCCACCACCTGACCGCCGGCGAGCATGACCATCCGGTCGGCGTACTCGCCGGCCAGGGAGAGGTCGTGCATCGTGGCGAGGACGGTCAGGCCGTGCTCGCGGCGCAACTGGTCGACGAGTTCGAGCACCTCCTGCTGGTGACCGATGTCGAGCGCGCTGGTCGGCTCGTCGAGCAGCAGCAAAGTCGCGCCCTGGGCGAGCGCGCGGGCGAGGAACACCCGCTGCCGTTCGCCCCCGGAGAGGGTGGCCAGTTCGCGGCGCTGGAAGCCGGTGAGGTGCAACCGCCGCAGCACGTCGTACGCGGCGTCGACGTCGGCTGTCGACTCCCGGCCCAGCGCCGGGATGTACGGGGTGCGCCCGAGCAGCACGTAGTCCAGCACCGACATGCCGGGCGGCACCACCGGGGACTGCGCCACAGTGGCCACCACCCGGGCGCGGTCCCGGCGGCGCAGCGCGGCGCTCGCCGTACCGAACAGGGTGATCGCCCCCGGCGCGGGCAGCAGGCCGCCGACGGCGCGCAACAGGGTCGACTTGCCGGCGCCGTTCGGGCCGATCACGGTGACCCACTCGCCGACGGCGACGGTGAGGTCGACGCCGATCAGGATCGGCGTGCCGTCCAGGCTCACGTGCAGCCCGCGCACCTCGACGGCCGGCACGTCGCCGCCGACCGACCGAACGCCGTCGACCGAACGGGCGGCGGCGGACGGGCCAGCGGTGGGGTCGGGGCTCATGTGAGCGCCCGCCGGGCGGTTCGCAGCACGAGCACGAAGAACGGGCCGCCCAGCAGCGCGGTCACCACTCCGATCGGCACCTCGGAGGGCGCGGCGGCGGTGCGGGCCACCACGTCGGTCAGCGCCAGGAACGCGCCACCGAACAGCAGCGACATCGGCAGGATCACCCGGTAGCTCGATCCGGCGAGCAGCCGGACGGTGTGCGGCACGATGATGCCGACGAAGCCGATCAGCCCGGTCGCGGAGACCGCCGCCGCGGTGCCCAGGGAGGCGGCGGCGATCAGCAGGTACCGGGTGCGCTGCGGGTGCAGGCCCAGACTCCTCGCCTCGTCGTCGCCGACGGCGAGGACGTCCAGCTCACGGCGGTGCAGCAGCACCACCACAGTGGTCAGCGCGGCGTACGGCAACACCAGCAACACGTCGTGCCACCCGGCGGTGGCAAGCCGACCGAGCAGCCACGAGTAGACCGGCTGGATGCTGTCGGAGTGTCGTTGCAGCAGGTACGTCTGCCCGGCGGAGAGGAACGCGGAGACCGCCACCCCGGCCAGGATCAGCATCGCGGGTGAGCCGCCCCGCCCGCCGGCCGCGCCGAGCACGTAGGTCATCGTGACGGCCAGCAGCGACCCGGCGAACGCGGCCAGCGGGATGGTCATCGGCAGCCCGGAGATCGCACCCTGCCGGCCGGCGCCGCCGAGGGCGATCGCCGCGGTGACCGCGAGGCCGGCGCCCGCGGCCACACCCAGCAGGTACGGGTCGGCCAGCGGGTTGCGGAACACGCCCTGGTAGCACCCGCCGGCCATGGCGAGCAGCCCGCCGACGACCAGGCCCAGCACCACCCGGGGCAGCCGCAGCTCGGTGACGATCGCGATCTCCCGCTCGGTCAGCCCACTGTCGAGGTGCACCCCCGGGATCAGGTTGAGCAGCTCGGCGGCGACGCTGCCCGGGGGCAGGCTCACCGGGCCGAGCGACACCCCGACGACGAGCGCGACGAGCACCGCGAACACCCCGGTGACCAGCCAACGCATCCGCAGCCCGGCAGGCCGAGCCGCGGGCAGCGGCCCGGTCACCGACGGACGACTGTCACGCGGGCACCTTGGCGACCGCGTCGATGATGATCCGGAGCAGGTCCACGACGCGCGGCCCCCAGCGGGAGGCGATGTCGTCGTCCAGTGCGATCACCCGGTTGTTCTTGACCGCGGTGAGCCCGGCCCAGCCGCTGCGAGCCTTGACCGTGTCGGCGTTCTGCTGGCAGCACTTGGAGTCGGCCAGGAAGACGAAGTCCGGGTCGGCCTTGACGATGAACTCCTGGGACAGCTGCGGGTAGCCGGCGTTCTTGCCGTCCGCGTCGGCCGGGTCGGCGATGTTGGTCAGACCGACCTGGCTGTAGATCGAGCCGATGAAGGTGTTGCTCGTCGCGCTGTACAGCTCCGGGCCCAGCTCGTGGAAGTAGGTGAGCTTCTCGGCACGCTGCGGCAGGTCCTTGACCAGCTTGGCGATGTCGTCCTTCATCCGGGTGGCGACGTCGGCGGCCTGGTCGGCGTGCCCGGTCAGCGTGCCCAGCTCGGTGATCTGCCGGTACGAGTCGTCGAGCTTGGTCGCCGCCGGCGTCAGGTAGACCGGGATCTTCAGCTTGGCGAGCTGGTCGACGATCTTGTTGCGGTCGTCGGAGAGCACCACGAGGTCCGGGTTCTTACCGGCGATCGCCTCGGCGTTCGGCTGGAAGGCGGAGAGGTCGGTCTTGGGCGCGCCGGCCGGGTAGTTCGACTGGTCGTCGACGGCTGTCACCTGCGGGCCGGCACCGATCGCGAAGAGCATCTCGGTGGCGGTGGGCGACAGCGCGACGATCTTCTCCGGGCGCTTGTCGAGAGTGAGCGCGCCGACCGTGACCGGGTAGCTGGCGGCCGCGGTGCCGGCACTGGGCTTGTCGTCGGCCTTCTCGGCGCAGGCGCCGAGGGCGAGCGCGGCGACCGCGAGGGTCGCGGCGAAGAGCCGAGGGGTACGTCTGAACATGGGGGCCTCCTGTCGGTCGAGGAGTGTGGTGCTTCGCCGACAGGGACTTTCGTACGCCCGCCCACGAGGCGCCCTTCCTCGAGAGCGCGTATCGCGACCGATCCGTAGGCGACCTGGCTCGTCCCCACCGACCGGGTGGGGCATCACAGTTGCGGGACAGCGCCGGGTTTCGCACCGGCTTCGCTGCGGACTGGTCGCTAAGACGGTAGCGCACCGCCGGGACGTGCCGGATCGATCAAGGGCGGATCGCCACTGGCCGATGGGTCTGGCCGCCGCGGGGAGGCATATGTCCCGGATCTGGAGGCTCGGGAGCGGGTGGTGGGGCCCCGTCGGGCGGGACGGGGCCCCACCCGATCAGGAGGACGTGATGGTGACGTTGTCCACAGCCGCCTCCACCAGACTGGCTCCGGAGGCGTCCGCCGCCTCGACGAGGATGCGGACCGACTGGCCGGCGTACGGCGAGAGGTTGAGGTTGGCCACCGCCCAACTGCCGTTGCGGTTACTGGCCGCGCCGGCCTGGGTGAGCAGCGCGGTGGTGCCGCCGTTGTGCACCACGCTCACCCGCAGGTAGTCCGCCGACGAGGCGTTCGACCCGTGCGCCAGGTACCAGGCCAGCGAGAGCGTCAGCGTGCCGGACGACGGCAGGGTCACCGCCGGGGACCTGGCGCTCGTCACGCCGCCGTCGACGTCGTAGTCACCGGCCGCCGAGCCGGCCAGCCGGCCGGTGACCAGGTCGTTGGACCCGGCGTACGGGGTGAGCTGCTTGGCGCCGGAGGACGTGGTCGCCTGGGCGGCACCCTGCTCGAACGCGCCGAGGGTGGCGGTGTCGGTGCCGGACGGGTTGATCGTCCAGCCGGTGGCGGTCTCGAAGGTGTCCGACCAGACCGTGGTGCCGCCACCGCCGCCGCAGTACTGCGACTGCTTGCCGATGGCCCGGTACGGGCAGTCGGCGTACTCGCTGAGCAGCAGCACCGCCTCGCGGTTGCGGGTGGTCTGGGCGGTGATGACCTCGTCGGGCGGGTAGAAGCCGCCGCCGCCGGCCGAGCCGGGGTACATCTCGAAGGTGTACGCCCAGATGTTGTGGGTGGCCCACATCCAGTCGAGGCTGTCCCCGTCGGTGATGTAGAGGTCGCTGGACTGCTCCGGGGTGTAGCTGTTGGTGGCCGCCATCTGCTGACCGATGGTGGCGAAGGTGTTGTACTGGTCCGCGCTCATCCCGGTCGCGGTGTTCGCGGTGGTGTAGCCGTACGGCCAGAGCACCAGCTGCGAGTACGTGTGGAAGTCGATGTTGGCCTTGATCTGCTGCACGCCGCCGACCACCCGGCCGTTGACGAAGTTGCGCAGCGCCTGCGTCTCGGGTGCGGAGAACGCCGAGGGCCCCCGGTAGGTCTCCGACGAGGTGCTGCCGGACGAGCCGCCGCAGCAACCCCAGTTGTAGCCCCAGTTGCGGTTCAGGTCGGTGCCGACGTTCGACGAACCGCTGTTGGGCTGCCGGTTCTTGCGCCAGGACCGGTACGACCCGGTGGCGATGTCGTACTCGCTGCCGTCCGGGTTGACCGTCGGCACGATCCAGATCTCCCGGCTGTTGACGATGTTGGTGATCCGGGAGTCGCCGCCGTAGTTGTCGGTGAAGAGGTTGAGCAGGTAGATCGCCATCTCGACGGTCAGGTGCTCACGGGCGTGCTGCTGGGAGTTGAACAGGATCTCCGGTTCACTCTCGTCGGTGCCGACGTTGTCGGAGATCTTCACCGCCATCAGGTCGCGGCCCTCGTACGACGAACCGATGCTGATCTTGCGGGCGATCGCCGGATGGTCGGCGACGACCTGGTTCACGACGGCGGTCAGTTCCGCGTAGTCGTGGTAGTTGGAGTCGGCGGGCGGGAAGGCCGTCGTGCCGATCTCACCGGCGCCGCGCTCGGCGTTGGGCGGCGGGGCGAGCGGTTCGAGCCGGAAGCCGAGCTTGCCGATCGCGGCGGCCTCACCAGCGGTCGCCGAGATGTGCAGGACACCGTGCTCGGAGTAGTCGATGGCGGCTCCGGTGCGGGCCACCGCGTTGCGGTCAGCGAGGGTACGAGGTCCGAGCACCCGGTAGCCGGCGGCGGCCGGCTCGGCGGTGCGGTCCGGTGCCGGGCGGGCCGCGACCGGGCCCGCGGCGACGGTGACGATGCCCAGCCCGGTGACGACGGCGAGCACCAGGACGCGGCGGAGAGGGGTGGGCGTGCGGAGGGCCATGGACTACCTCCTCGATGGGCGGGAGATCCCGCTCGGTGAAGGACACTTCACCACCTGTCACATGGTCATATCAATATTGATCGTTACCTTGGCCATCCCAGGCGGATCATCGCGGCGGCAATGATTTTCCATCCATGAACATCTGGCGAAACTTCCTTCCAGGCGGAAAGCTGACAGTCGACGATGCCCCTCTCGACACCGACGGAGCACTCATGGCCAGATCCCGCTTGCGCGCGGGCGCCCTCGCCGGCATCACCGCGCTCACCCTGCTCGCCACCACAGCACCCGCGCTGGCCGGCCGCCCGCCGGCCACCGGTCACGACGAGCAGATCACCTTCCAGGACTGGTCCGGGCCCGCCGACTGGCACCGGGGCAGCCGGGCCGGCACCCGCGTGGTGCCCGGCGCCCGAGCGGGCCTCACCCTGGCCCGCCCCGCCGGCACCACCGAGTACACCGACCCCCACACCGGCAGCACCCGCACCTGGGAGTACGGCACCTGGACCTCGCCGGTGACCCGGATCGGGTTCGACGCCACCGAACTGATCGCCTCGTGGAACGCGGAGACCCCCGCCGGCACCTGGATCCAGGTGGAGATGCAGGGCAGCTACACCAGCGGCGACCAGACCCCGTGGTACGTGATGGGTCGCTGGGCGTCCGGCGACACCGACATCAAACGGACAAGCGTCGAGCCACAGGGCGACCCCTGGTCGACGATCTGGACCGACACCTTCAGCATCGACGACGCCGCCGCCGGGGTGCTGCTGCGGTCGTACCAACTGCGGCTGACCCTCTACCGGGCACCCGGGCAGACCGCCGCGCCGGTGGTCCGGATGCTCGGCGCGATGAGCTCCACCGTGCCGGACCGCTTCACCGTTCCGCCGAGCGCCGGGCACATCGCCTGGGGCGTCGAGTTGCCGGTGCCGCGCTACTCGCAGAACGTGCACGCCGGGCACTACCCCGAGTACGACGGCGGCGGCGAGGCGTGGTGCTCGCCCACCTCCACCGAGATGGTCGTCGAGTACTGGGGGCGCAAGCCGTCGCCGGCCGACACCTCCTGGGTGGACCCGACCTACCCCGACCCGACGGTCAACCACGCGGCTCGGATGACCTTCGACTACGCGTACGACGGGGCCGGCAACTGGCCGTTCAACACCGCGTACGCGGCCAGCTTCCCCGGGCTGGAGGGTCGGGTGACCCGCCTGCACTCACTGGACGAACTGGAGCGTTTCATCGCCGCCGGCATCCCCGTCGTGACCAGCCAGTCCTTCCTCGCCAGCGAGCTGGACGGGGCGAACTACGGCACCTCCGGGCACCTGTTCGTGGTGGTCGGCTTCACCGCCGACGGCGACGTGATCGTCAACGATCCCGCCTCGTCCAGCAACGACGTGGTGCGCAACGTCTACAAGCGTGCGCAGTTCGAGCAGATCTGGCTGCGGACCAAGCGCACCAATGCCAGCGGCGGCGTCTCCGGCGGCTCCGGCGGCATCGCGTACCTGATCAAGCCACTCGCAAAGCCCTGGCCCAAGGCCCCCAACTCCACCAACTGGTAACCCACCCCACCCCCACACCCCCACACCCCCACACCCCCAGGCCCCGCCCCCCCGCCCGGCCCCGCCGGCCCCGCCCCCGCCCGGCCCGGCGCAGTTGATCATGGAGTTATAGCCCGACCACTCGGCGTGTCGTGGCTATAACTCCATGATCAACGCTGGGAGTCGGGGGTTTGGGTGGGGGTGGGGGGGTCTGGGGTGGGGGTTTGGTCTTCGCCGGCCAGGGCCGTGCGGAGGCGTTCCTTTTCGGCGCGGCGGCGCTCGGTGGCGGTGGCCATCTCACCCGCCAACTCGTCCCGCCAACCGCGCAGCAGGAAGAAGGAGAGCGCCGCGGAGAAGGCCAGCGCCAACATCAGCTTCAGGAACACGTTCATGTCGACGAACCAGAGTGCCGCCAGCACGGCGACGAACAGCCCGATCCGGGCCAGCGTGTACTTCAGCGCGGCGCTCACCTGCACCACTCCGTTCTCTCCGTCGCCCGCCGGTGCCGGCGGGAAGGTCGATCCGCCCAGCGGGCGGTCGCGGTCAGCCGGTCCGGCGGGTCAGCCAGCGCACACCCGGGAACCAGACAGTCGCGTACACCACCGTGAACGCCACCGCCGCCAACGTCCCGGACAGCAGCGGCGGCAGGCCGGCGGCCAGACCGGCGACCAGCAGCCCGACGATCACTCCCACGGCGGCGGCGACCACCGCCGACACCACCCGGGCCGCGCCGAACTCCCAGGCCCGGAAGTCGTCCCAGAACAGCCAGGCCGGCAGGATCACGGCCAGCCAGCCGTTGGTGTGGCCGAAGTCGCCGGCGCCGATCGAGGCGAACCCCCAGTCGAACAACACCAACGCCAACGCACCGATGACCAGGCCGGCCAGGCACACCCCGAGCAGATCACCCAGGGTACGGATGCGCCCCTCGGCGTCCCGGCGGGGAAACCCGCCCTGCTGCTCGGACCCGCCCTGCTGCGGGGAACCAGTCTTCTCGGTCATCGACTGCGAGGGTACGTGGCGGCTCAGGCCCAGACCTGCTGCGGCTCGGCGCGGCGCTCGGCCAGCGACGGGGCCTTGTCGTACTCCCGGACCACGTTGTAACGGGTGTCCCGCTCGACCGGCTGGAAGCCGGCGTCCCAGATCAGGTGCAGCAGGTCGTCGCGGTGCATGGTGTTCGGGGTGCCGTACGAGTCGGCGTCGTGCGTGATCTTGTATTCGACGACCGAGCCGTCCAGGTCGTCCACGCCGAAGTTCAGCGAGAGCTGGGCCACCGAGAGACCGTGCATCACCCAGAAGTTCTTCAGGTGCGGCACGTTGTCGAAGAGCAGCCGGGACACGGCGAACGTCTTCAGCGACTCGGCCGGCGAGGCCATCGTGGTGCGCGCCTGGATCCGGTTACGGATCTTGCCGTCCGCCGAGTCCACGAAGTCGTGCTGGTAGCGCAGCGGGATGAAGACCGCGAAGCCGCCGGTCTCGTCCTGCAACTCACGCAGCCGCAACACGTGGTCGACCCGGTGCCGGGGCTCCTCGATGTGGCCGTACAGCATGGTCGCCGGGGTCTTCATGCCCTTGCTGTGCGCCAGGGCGTGGATGCGCGACCAGTCCTCCCAGTGGCAGGCGTGGTCCACGATGTGCTGCCGGACCTCCCAGTCGAAGATCTCCGCGCCACCGCCGGTCAGCGACTCCAGGCCGGCGTCCATCAGTTCGTCGAGGATCTCGTCGGCGCTCAGGCCGCTGATCTTCTCGAACCACTGCACCTCGGTCGCCGTGAAGCACTTGAGCTTGACGTTGGGCAGCGCCGCCTTCAGCTCGCGCAGCACCTTCGGGTAGTAGCGCCAGGGCAGCGTGGGGTGCAGGCCGTTGACGATGTGCAACTCGGTGAGCTGCTCGTCCTCCATCTCCTTGGCCTTGCGGACCGCCTCGTCGATGCGCATCGTGTACGCGTCCTTCTCGCCCGGCTTGCGCTGGAACGAGCAGTACGCACAGGACGCCGAGCAGACGTTCGTCAGGTTGAGGTGCCGGTTGACGTTGAACATCACCCGGTCGCCGTTGAGCTCGGTGCGCTTGTGGTGGGCGAGCCGCCCCAACCAGGTCAGGTCGTCGCTCTCGTAGAGGGCGACCCCGTCCTCGCGGGTCAGCCGCTCACCGGCGTACACCTTCGCTTCGAGCTCACGCTTGAGTCCGGCGTCCATGGCACGTCCCTTCCACCTGCGGTCGGATCGAGCGTACGTCGGAGGGCCGAGCACCGCGGCGGCACGGTCGGCGACAGCGACCCACTTCACCGAACTCTCAGCCTCCCGTAACCCGGCCACGCATCGACATCGGTCCCAGGGTGGGGTAGTAACAAAGGTGGGGCGGGACACACACACTGGTACCGTCCCGACGGCCGCGCCCACCGAGCGCGGCGACGAGCAGTCGGACGGGGAGCGGAATGGTCTACAGCGGGCGCGGGCGACGGCAGCGACGACGGAGCCCGGTGATCTCGCCAGTGCTGCGTCCGAAGCTCTGGGCCGCCCTGCTCGGCGCGATCGCCGCCGCCGTAATGGCCACCCCCGCGTACGCCGATCCGGCAATACCCACGACGATCCCGGACACCGGCGCCCGCCCGCCGGCCGTCGGCGCACCCCAACTGCCCGGCGGCCCGCCCCTCGGCGGTGTGCCGTCGCCTCCGCTGGGCGCCATCGGCACCGGCCCGCTGGCCGCCCAGATCTACGCCGCCCAGACCCAGGTCGGCACGCTCGGCGAGACGCTGCTGAAGAGCCGCCAGAAACGCACAGACGCGCAGGCCCAGCTCGACACCGCCGGCAAGGCGCTCGCGACCACGCAGGACGCCCTGCTCCAAGCCCAGCAGGCCGCCGACGCGGCCGCCGCGGACGCCGTCAAGGCGGACGCCGCACTGCCGCCCGGCGATTTCGCCCAGGATCTTCGCGGGCTGAGCCGCCTGCAGCAGATCACCCGCGGCGAGAAGGTCGACGGCGGCACCACCGGGGTGGCCGGAGAGTTGGCCCGCGCCCGTGCCGCCGAGCAGGCCGCCTACCAGAAACACACCGAGGCCAAGGAGCTGCTCACCGCCGCCGAGGCGGAGTTCACCACGGGCGAGACGGCACTCCGCACGGCCGAGGCGGGTCTGCTCAAGCTGCGCCGGGACAACTCCGCCCAGCTGATCGAGATCGAACGCCAGCAGGAGGCCACCGAGCAGCAGTACGGTGCCGGCTACGTCACCAACCAGAACGTCAGCGGGATGGCCGCGCACCCCCGGGCGATGGCCGCGGTCCGCTACGCGCTGGCCCAGCTCGGCGACCCGTACAAGTGGTCCGAGGAGGGTCCGAACCAGTTCGACTGCTCCGGTCTGATGTGGGCGGCGTACCGGTCCCCGGGCGCCGACTACTTCGACCTGCCGCGGGTCTCCCGCGACCAGTACGCCGCCACCCGCGGCCGGACCGTGCCGCAGAGCGCGCTGCTCCCCGGCGACCTGCTCTTCTTCGCTTCCGGCAGCAGCTGGACGACGATCCACCACGTCGCCATGTACATCGGCAACGGCAAGATGGTGCAGGCGCCCACCACCGGCGATGTCGTCAAGATCTCCGTGGTCAGCTGGTCTCGGCTGTATGCCGCGACCCGGGTGATCGGCGCGGTGCCGGCACCGGTCGTGACCGTTCCGCCCCCGCCGGTCACGCCGCCCACCACGAAGCCGACGCCCAAGCCGACGCCGAGCACCAAGCCGACGCCCACCACCAAGCCGACCACGAAGCCGACGGAGTCGGCCACCCCGACGCCCACCGGCAGCGCGACGCCCACGCCGTCGCCGACGCCGACCCAGAGCGCGTCGCCGCCTCCGACCCCCGACAACACGCCGACGACCCTGCCCTCGGCGCCGACCAGCGCGCCGGGCACCAGCCCGACGACCACACCGAAGGCCAGCACGAGCGTGACGGGCAGCGGCAGCTCGCCGGGCAGCCCCAGCGCCACCGGTTGATCCGCCACGACCGGCTCCGGCTGTCCGCTCGGGAAGATCTGTGGCACCGTGACAACCAGGCACATCCGACTCGACGTCACGGGTTCGGGTGCGAGCATGGCACGGAGGGCGGAGATGGCCGAGCAGAGTGATCCGGCGGAGACTGTCGACCCCGTGGTCGACCAACCCGACCCGGCAGGGCCGGGCACCGCCGACCCGGCGTCCAGCACCGACGCCCCCGCAGCCACTCGTGACGCCGGCCTGGCCACTGCTCACGCCGCCCCGGGCAGCACTGACGCCAGTCCGGCTACCCCTGACGCTGACCTGGCCACTCGTAACGCCGGCCCGGCCACTGCTCACGCCGGCCCGGTCTCCGGCGGCGTCTCCGCCGCCGCTGGTGGCGACTCCTCCACCGGCGACGCTGCTCTCGACAGCGGCAGCGTCGCCGCGGACGTCCCCGGCCCGCACTCCGGGCAGCCGGACGCCACAGACCCGCCCTCCGGGCAGCCAGCAGTCACCAACTTGGGTGCCGGACAGGCCGCGGTCACCGGCCCGAGCGCCGGCCAGTCGGCACCCGCCGGGGATCTCCCGAACCAGGCTGCCAAACCCGTCCGGGCCCGGGCCAGCGTCGCGACCGCCGGGGCTCTCCGCAGTGACCTGCCGGCCAGCGCCCCGGTCACCGCAACCACCTACCGTGCGGCCGGTGCCGCCAGCTCGGCCGGTGCCGCCAGCCCGGCCGGTGCCGCCAGCCCGGCCGGTGCCGCCAGCTCCGCCGGCTCGGCCAACTCCGCCGGCTCGGCCAACTCTGTCAGCTCGGCCAGCTCCGGCGGCTCGGCCGGTTCCGCCGGGGTCTCGGTGCCTGGGCAACGCAACGACTCGACCAAGACCGCCCGGGCCAGCGCCACGGTTCCCGGCAGCAGCCGGGCCAGCGCCACGGTTCCCGACAGCAGCCGGGCCACGCCCGGTGCCATGGGTGCCCCGGAAGCCCGCAGCACGCCGGCCGTATACCGAGCCGCGCCGGTGCGTCCCGAATCATCCGACCCGGAACCCGAGCCGGCCCGGCCGTCGGCACCGTCGGCTCCGGAGCCGACACCCACGCCACCCGGCCCCGGGCCAACCCAGCCGTCGCCTCCCGAGCCGGAGCCCGCGCCAGCCCCGGGCCCGTTCCCGCCCGAGCCGATGCCGACGCCTGGGCCCCGACCCACGCCGTCACCCGGTCCGGTTCCGCCCGTTCCGGGTCCCCCGACCCCGCCGCCCCCGCCGATGCCACCCATCCCGGGCCCGCCGGCACCGCCCATCCCGAGCCCGCCCCTGCCGCCGCCCGGTCCGCCCGTGCCCGCGCCACCGGGTCCGCCCGGCCCGATGCCGGCACCGCCGTTTCCGCCACCGCCGGCCATGATCGACACGCCCGGCGTACGACCCAGCGCGTCGGTTTCCGCAACGCCAGCCGGATGGCCGTCCACCGCCTCTACGACACACCCGACATCCCGGGACGGGTGGGCCGGCGCACCCGTCTCCGCGCCGCCGGTGGTACCGGCACCGGCCCTGCCGACCTGGCCGCCGTCCACCACCGGCGCTCCCCAGTCGGGCGGGAGTGGCAACGGAAACTCGCGAGGGACCGGGTCCACGGGCAGCCCTTCGGCGGGCTCGGCCGGACAACGGGCGGGCAGCACCGACGGAGGACGGCACGACGGCGGCTTCGTCGCACGGGGCGCGGGCAATGCCGGCGCAGGGCGGCACGACGGCGGCTCCGACCTGGCCGGCACCGTCTACGGCAGCGGCGACGGGCCGGGCTTCACCACGATCGCGATGCCCGCCAACGCGGTGGAGAATTCCGGGTCGCTGACCGGGCACATCCTGGCCCAGGGCTGGGCGGACACTCCGGCCGAACGGTCCCGAAACACCCGGGTGATGATCGTCCTCGCCGCCGCTCTGGGGCTGCTGGTGGCGATCAGCGTCATGGTCGTACTGCTCGCCGGTGACGCCCTGGACGGTCTGGTGGGCAGCGTGCTCAAGGGGTGAGTCGCCGGGTGGGAACGATGGTGAGTCCGCCCACTACCGTCCGGCAACCGGCTGGCGGCTTCGCCGGTTCGCCGTACACTGGTGGAGATCACTGACCCGGCGCGCGTGGTGCGCGCCCCTGGGCGGTCTTGCGGGCGATCCGGCGGCACAGCCGCGGCAGGCCATCGCGAAGATGCGCCCCGCTCGAAAGGCTTTTGTTGACCACCTCTGCTGACCCCAGCACTGTTCCGTCCGTTTCCCACCCGGCCCCGACGACCGACATCGCCCGGGAGCAGCTCGACACCTCCCCGAGCGAGACCGGCACCGCGCCGGTCGACACCGCCGCCGAGCCGGCTGAGCCGGCCCCGACGGCGACCGCCGATCCGATCAGCTTCGCGTCCCTCGGCCTGCCCGAGCCGCTGGTCCGCGCGCTGGCGCAGCAGGGCATCACCAGCCCGTTCGAGATTCAGCGGGCCACCGTGCCGGACGCGCTGGCCGGCCGCGACGTGCTGGGCCGCGGGCAGACCGGTTCGGGCAAGACGCTCGCCTTCGGTCTGCCGATGATCGCCCGGCTGGCCACCCGCAACCGGGCCCGGCCGATGCGTCCGCGCGCCCTGGTCCTGGTCCCCACCCGCGAGCTGGCCATGCAGGTCAACGACGCACTGGTGCCGCTGGGCAAGTCCGTCGGCATCTTCCTGAAGACCGCCGTCGGTGGTGTTCCGTACGACCGTCAGATCGACGCTCTGCGCCGCGGCGTGGAGATCATCGTGGCCACCCCGGGCCGGCTCGGCGACCTGATCGAGCGGGGCATCTGCCAGCTCGACGATGTCGAGGTCACGGTGCTCGACGAGGCCGACCAGATGGCCGACATGGGCTTCCTGCCCGAGGTGACCGACCTGCTGGCGAAGACTCCCGCGAACGGCCAGCGGCTGCTCTTCTCGGCCACCCTGGACGGTGACGTCGACGCGTTGGTCAAGCGGTTCATGACCGACCCGGTGACCCACTCCACGGCACCGTCCACCGCGTCGGTGTCCACCATGGACCACCACATGCTGTTGATTCCGCCGCACGAGAAGTTCCCGGTGGCGGCCTCGATCGCCGCCCGGGACGGCCGGACAATGGTCTTCGCCCGTACCCAGCTCGGGGTGGACCGGCTGGTCGAGCAACTCGCGGCGGTCGGCGTCCGCGCCGGCGGGCTGCACGGCGGCAAGACCCAGCGGATGCGTACCAAGACGTTGGCCGAGTTCCGTGAGGGCCGGATGAACGTGCTTGTCGCCACGGACGTGGCGGCTCGGGGCATCCACGTCGACGGGGTCACCCTGGTGCTGCACGTCGACCCGCCGAAGGACCCGAAGGACTACCTGCACCGCGCGGGGCGCACGGCCCGTGCGGGCGAGTCCGGCGCGGTCGCCACGCTGGTGCTGCCCAAGCAGCGCCGCACCACCCTGGCGATGATGGAGAAGGCCGGCGTCGCGCCGGCCGAGACCCGGGTGCGGGTCGGCGACGCGGCACTGGCCGAGCTGGTCGGCGCCCGTGAGCCCAGCGGCGTCCCGGTTCGCGTCGAGGCGGAGTCGCGGGGCTTTGGTGACCGCTCTGGCGGTTCGCGTCGATTCGACGACCGGTCCGGAGGCCCGCGCCGGTTTGGCGACCGCACGGGCGGCGAGCGCCGCTACGGCGACCGACCCACCGGCGAGCGGCGTTACAGCGACCGTCCCCAGGGCGAGCGCCGCTACGGCGACCGCCCGACCGGCGACCGGGGCTACGGCGACCGGCCGACCGGCGAGCGGCGCTACGCCGACCGGCCGACCGGCGACCGGGGCCACAGCGACCGCCCGACCGGCGACCGAGGCCACAGCGACCGCCCGACCGGCGAGCGCCGCTACGCCGACCGGGACACCCGGGGCTACGGCGACCGTCCGCAGGGCGACCGCCAGTACGGTGACCGGCCGCAGGGCGAGCGCCGCTACGGTGACCGGCCGACCGGTGAGCGGCGCTTCGCCGACCGGGACACCCGGGGCTACGGTGACCGTCCGCAGGGCGAGCGCCGGTTCGGTGACCGGCCGCAGTTCGGTGACCGGGACGGCCGGGGTGACCGGCCAACCGGTGAGCGGCGCTTCGGTGACCGGGACACACGCGGTGGTTTCCGCCCGGAGAGCCGTGGTCGGGACGACCGGCCGCGGGACGAGCGCCCGCGTGACGACCGGCGCGGTTTCGGCGGGCGGCCGCCAGCGCGTACCCACTGATTGATCCACCGAACGCCGTCGCGAAGCCCATGCTTCGCGGCGGCGTTCGCGCATGCCCTGCCGATGTCGGCCCGGTCGCGTAACGTCCGGCTCATGCCGACCATGCCGAAGTCGATCTTCTGGTCCCGGACGGACACCGCCGGCAGCGAGCAGGTGCTGCTCGACGACGGCCACGGGTTGGCGGCCCGGGGCACCCTGCTCGCCGTGGACCCGATCCCCTGGACCGCCCGCTACCAGCTGACCACCACGCCGGACTGGGCCACCACCCGGGTCGAGGTCGAGGCCGAAGGGCTCGGCTGGCTGCGCCGGGTGACGCTGGAGCGTGCCGCGGGCCGGTGGCGGGTGACGACCGCCGAGCAGGGCGACCTCGACGCCGCGCTGGTCGCGGCCGGTCATCCCCGGGCCGGTCTGCCGGGCACCGATGATCCGGACCGGCTGGCCGACGCGCTCGACGTCGACCTGAGCGGCTCGCCGCTGTTCAACACGCTGCCGGTCCACCGGCTCCGGATGGCGGCCGAGCCGGCCGACGTGGCGCATCGGATCACCGTCGCCTGGGTGCTGCTGCCCGGCCTGGAGGTGGTGCCGGCCGAGCAGATCTACACCGGGCTCGGGCCGGGTCGGGTGCGGTTCGCCAGCGGCACCTTCACCGCCGACATCGACCTGGACGACAGCGGCTACGTGGTGCGTTACCCCGGGCTGGCCGAACGGATCGACCCGCGCTGACCGGCGCTCAGGCGGGCCAGGTGCCGCTGCTCAGGAAGCGTCCGACAGTGGCCAGGTGTGGCGTCAGGTCGAGGCCCTGGGCGGTCACCCAGTCGTCGGAGTAGTAGGTGTCGGCGTACCGGTCACCGGGATCGCAGATCAGGGTGACCACCGAGCCGGTCCGGCCCTCGGCGAGCATCCCGGCGATCAGGCCGAACGCGCCCCACAGGTTGGTGCCGGTGGAGCCGCCCACGCGACGCCCGAGCACCGCCGACCCGGCGCGCATCGCGGCCAGTGACGCCGCGTCCGGCACCTGGACCATCCGGTCCACCACCGAGGGCAGGAAGGACGCCTCCACGCTGGGCCGGCCGATCCCCTCGATCCGGGACCCCTTTCCGGTACGCACCGACCAGTCGGCGGCCAACCAGGCCGGATAGAACGCCGAGTTCTCCGGGTCGACGACGCAGAGCTTGGTGGCGAGCCGGCGGTACCTGGCGTACCGGCCGATTGTCGCGCTGGTGCCCCCGGTGCCGGCGCCCACCACGACCCAGGCCGGGATGGGGTGCCGCTCCAGCTCCAACTGCGCGTAGATCGACTCGGCGATGTTGTTGTTGCCCCGCCAGTCGGTCGCCCGCTCGGCGTAGGTGAACTGGTCCATGAAGTGCCCGCCGGAGTCCTCCGCGAGCCAGCGCGCCTCGACCACCACTGTCGCGGGGTCGTCCACCAGGTGGCACCGGCCGCCCTGGAACTCGATCTGCGCGATCTTCTCGGGCGAGGTGGAGGCGGGCATCACCGCGATGAACGGCAGACCGAGCATCCGGGCGAAGTACGCCTCGGAGACCGCCGTTGAGCCCGACGACGCTTCGACGATCGTGGTGCGTGGCCCGATCCAGCCGTTGCACAGCCCGTAGAGGAACAGCGAGCGGGCCAGCCGGTGCTTCAGCGAGCCGGTGGGGTGGGAGGACTCGTCCTTGAGGTAGAGGTCGATCCCCCATTCCCGGGGCAGCGGGAACGGCAGCAGGTGGGTGTCGGCCGAGCGGTTCGCGTCCGCCTCGACGGCGGCGATGGCCTCCGTCACCCAGGTCCGGCTGGCCGCGTCGCACCGGTCGTGATGTGTCACGCCGGAAACGTAGCAAGCAGGCCAGCGGGGGTCGGCGCCGGTCCGGACCGCCTGTGACGCGGGCCGGCCACCCCAGGGGTACGCGGCGGTCAGTCCGCCGGTGGACCGACCGGCTGTGGGCGGTTCTCCCATTTGGTGGAGAGCGCGATGGCGGTGCGGGTGGAGGCGACCCCCGGGGTCCGGTTGAGCCGCACGATCAGCTGCTCCAACTCGGCGATCGTGCCAACCCGCGCCTTGAGCAGGAACGACTCCACGCCGGCCATGAAGTAGCAGGACTCGATCTCGGGCAGCACCCGCAGCGACTCGAGCATGTCGTCGCTGTCGGCGCCGGAGTCTTCGACGATCCCGATCAGCGCGGTGACGCCCAGCCCGATCGCCTCCGGGGCCACGTCCGCGCGGTAACCCCGGATCGCGCCGCTGCTCTCCAGCTTGCCGACCCGCTCGTGTACGGCCGGAGCCGAGAGGCCCACCTGTCGGGCCAACTCGGCGTACGACAGGCGGGCGTTGCCGCGCAGCAGGTCGACGAGGCTCAGGTCGATGGCGTCCACGGAGAGTGACCTTAACCGGTTACGCGTAACGCGACGCCTTCGGCATCCGTTGGACGGAGCAGTGGGTAACTGTTCACAAACCGACAGTCAAGGCAGGGGTTCCGCCCGTACCATTTACTAACTTCCCAGTCAGTGCATTTTTCGCGTTTGGCGGACAGGCCAGTCTCCTGGTGCTGTAATTGCCATACGTCCCTCATGACGGCTCTGGGCTCGCACCAGCCGGGGGCAGTGTGTTCAGCCAGGGGCTTCGTCGACGCGAGGAGGGGGCTGTGGACACTGGAGATCGCCTGCTGACACCGGGTGAGGTCGCCGCGCTGTTTCGGGTGGACCCGAAGACTGTGACGAGATGGGCGGCGGCCGGCCGGATAGGAAGCATCCGGACTCCAGGCGGGCATCGCCGGTTTCGGGAATCCGAGGTGCGAGCCCTGCTTGAGGGGGAGGGCATGCTGGACGAGGTGGACGAGGTCGGAAAGCCACGCAATGTGGGGCCGGCCGCATCCACCGGGCCGGGTCCGGCCAACGCCGGCATGTACTGAACTGGTGCGGACAACGACCACGCGGACCGGACACCAGTCCGGTCCGCGTCCCACTTCGGCCGGCCGGGTGGCATGACGCGCGTTGAGCGCGACAGCTCAGCTCCGGGCCGCGCCGAGTTGGCCGGCCCACCTTCGGAACAGGGTGTGCGGGACGCCGAGCGCGTCCAGCACCTTGCCGGCCACGAAGTCGACCAACTGCTGGGCGCTGGCCGCCGCGCCCGCCCCGTAGAAGCCGGGGCTGGCCGGTAGCACCACCGCGCCGGCGTCGTGCAGCGCGATCAGGTGCTCCAGGTGACTGCGGGTCACCGGTGTCTCCCGGGGGACCACCACCACCGGCCGCCGTTCCTTGAGGTTGACCTCGGCGGCGCGCTGCAACAGGTCCTTGGAGAGGCCGATCGCGATTCCCGCGCAGGCTGCCGTGCTGGCCGGGACCACGGCCATCCCGCGTACCCGGTAGGAGCCGCTGCTCGGCCCGGCGGCCAGGTCGCCGGCCGGCCAGTGCCGTACGTCCGCTCCGGTCAGGTCCCGGTCGAGCCAGCCGGCGAGATCCTCGGCCCAGTGTCCGTCGCGAAACGGTCGGCCGGTCTCGTCGAGCACGGTGAGTCGTGCCGCCCGGGACACGATCAGGTCCACCGACTCGCCCGCGTCGAGCAGGCCCGCGATGACGGCCGCCGCGTACGGCGTGCCGGAGGCCCCGGAGACCCCGACCACCCATGGTTCCCGCATGCCCCCAGCCTGCCTGGTCCGGCCGGTCCGCTGGTGCGCACCCCCGGGATCCTCCGTCCGGACCGCCTCAGAGCCGCAGGCCGAGCCGGATCAGGCCCGCAGGTCGAGCCGGATCACCAGGTCGAGCAGGGCGAAGACGAACAGCGCGATGCCGACGAACCCGTTGGCGGTGAAGAACGCCCGGTTGACCTTGCTGAGATCGGTCGGGGTGACCACCAGGTGCTGGTAGCCGAACGCCACAGCGGTCAGTGCGAGCCCGATCCACCAGAGCCAACCCAGGCCGATCAGCCCGCCGAACCAGATGAACAGCGCGAAGGTCACCACGTGCGCGACAGTGGAGGCGTGCAGCGCGAAGCGGCGACCGTAGCGCGCGGGCACGCTGTGCACGCCGATCTCCCGGTCGACCTCGGAATCCTGGCAGGCGTAGATCAGGTCGAACCCGCCGATCCACAGCCCGACCGCGGCACCGAGCAGCCACGCCGGCCAGGAGCCGTCCAGGGTGCCGGTGACCGCCAACCACGCGCCTACCGGGCCGACCGCCTGGGCGATCCCGAGGATGGCGTGCGGCCAGTTGGTGAACCGCTTGGCGTAGGGGTAGACGACCAACGGCACCACGGCGAGCGGCGCGAGCACCAGGCAGAGCGGGTTGAGCAGGGCGGCGGCGGCGAGGAAGACCACCACCGCGACGGCCGCGCCGGTCCAGGCCGTCCGCACGCTCACCGCGCCGGTCACCAGTTCCCGGTTGGCGGTACGCGGGTTCCGCGCGTCGATCCGCCGGTCGAGGATCCGGTTGGCGGCCATCGCGAACGTCCGCGCGCCGACCATCGCCACAGTGATCAGCAGCAGGTCCCACCAACGCACGTGCCCGCCGTTGACCTGCATCGCGGTCAACGCGGAGAGAAACGCGAACGGCAGCGCGAACACCGAGTGCTCGATCTTGACAAGCTCCAGAAAAGCCCGAACCCGCCCCCGCTCCGGCTCCGGCTCCCGCCTTCTTGCACTTTCCGTCGGGGCAGAAGGGGCGGAAGGGGGCGAATCAGGGACCGAAAGTGCGAGATCGCGGGGGTTGTCTGCGGCGGCCATCAGATCCCGTACTCCTTCCAGCGCTTGTCGACCAGGGCCGTGACCTCGGGGGCCATGCTCATCTCCTCCGGCCAACCGCGGGTGTAGCCCTCGGTGGGCAGCTTGCGGGTCGCGTCGACGCCCGCCTTGCCGCCCCAGAACTGCTGGTACGACGAGTGGTCGAGGTGGTCCACCGGGCCCTCGGTGAGCAGCAGGTCGCGGGCGTAGTCGACGTTGCCGAAGGCCCGGAAGGCGACCTCGTTGTAGTCGTGCACGTCGCAGTCCTCGTCGACGATCACGATCAGCTTGGTCAGCGACATCAGGTGCGCGCCCCAGATCGCGTTCATGACCTTCTGCGCGTGCTTCGGGTAGCGCTTGCGGATCGAGACGATCGCGCAGTTGTGGAAGACACCGGCGGCCGGCAGGTCGTAGTCGACGATGTCCGGGATCATCAACTTGAGCAGAGGCTGGAAGATCCGCTCGGTGGCCTTGCCGAGCCCGTGGTCCTCCTGCGGCGGCTTCGAGGTGACGATCGAGTGGTAGACCGGCTGGCGCTGCATGGTCATCGCCTCGATGTGCAGCACGGGGAACGGCTCGACCGGGGTGTAGAAGCCGGTGTGGTCGCCGAACGGCCCCTCGGGCAGCCGCTCACCGGGCTCCAGATAACCCTCCAGCACGATCTGCGCGTGCGCCGGCACCTGCAACGGCACGGTGAGGCAGTCGACCATCTCCACCCGCTCGCCGCGCAGGAACCCGGCGAACAGGTACTCGTCGATATCGCCGGGCAGTGGGGCACTGGCCGCGTACGAGACGACCGGGTCGCAGCCGATCGCGATCGCGACCGGCAGACGCTGCCCGAGTCGCTCGGCGACCGCGTGGTGGGCCGTCGAGTCCTTGTGGATCTGCCAGTGCATGCCCAGGGTGTTGCGGCCGTGCTGCTGGAGGCGGTAGAGGCCCAGGTTGCGCTTGCCGGTCTCCGGGTGCTTGGTGTGGGTCAACCCGTAGTTGTGGAAGATCCCGCCGTCGTCGGGCCAGACCTGCAACCCCGGCAGCCGGTTCAGGTCGACGTCGTCACCCCGGTAGACGACCTCCTGGCAGGGTGCGGTCTTCACCTTGCGCGGCGGCACCGACTTGAGCTGCATGACCTTGCCGAGGCCCTCCCGGATGCCGGACCAGCCGACCGGCAGCTCAGGCTTGATCAGCGCGCCGATCCGGGCACCGATCTCGTCCAGCGAGTCGACGCCAAGGGCCATCGCCATCCGCTTCTCGGTGCCGAACAGGTTGATCGCCACCGGCATCTCGCCCCGGGTCGGACGCTCGAAGAGCAACGCCGGCCCGCCGGCCCGCACCGTGCGGGTGACCACCTCGCTGATCTCCAGGGTGGGGTCGACCGGGACGTCGACCCGGCGCAACTCCCCCGCGCGCTCCAGCGCCGCGAGGAAGTCCTTGAGATCGGTGTACGGGAAGCCACGAGCCGCCATACCGCCCAGTCTCCCGCACCGACTCCCGAGCGACCCAAGCCGGGTGCTGTGACGCTCGCGATGACCAGGGACCCAGCGGCCAGCCGGTCGCCAGCGCGGGCGACACCGCACGCACCCTCCGCGCCGCACGCACCTTCCGCGCCCTCCGCGCCGCACGCACCTTCCGCGCCCTCCGCACCCTCCGCGCCGCAAGATTCACTCGGGTTTCAGGAAATCGGGGTGTCCAATGGCCTGGGATGGCCCGACTTCCTGAAACCCGAGTGGATCAAGGGCCAGGGCCGAGAACTCGCAGGCATGGCAGGCGGTCGAACGGGTAGCCGGGCAGCCCGGCGGACGGCGGCAGCCCGGCGGACGGCGGCAGCCCTGCGGACGGCGGCAGCCCGGCGGACGGCGGCAGCCCGGCGGACGGCGGCAGCCCGGCGGATGGGCGCGGCGGGAAGCGGCGGCGGACCGGCAGGACGCGGACGGCGGCGGGCGGACCGCGCGCCGCGGGAAGCCGACGCGGACGGGCAAGGACGCGGACGGGCAGGAACGCGGACGGGCGGACGGGGGCGGCGATGAGCGGTGAGCGGGTTCCGGCGGGGTTCAGCGAGCAGCGGGCGCGGGTCGGCCAGATCGCCATGAACTACGTTCGGGGCGGCAGCGGCCCGCCACTGGTGCTCCTGCACGGGTACCCCCAGTGCTGGTACATGTGGCGGCACCTGCTGCCCGAGTTGGGGCGTTCCTTCGACGTGGTCGCACCCGACCTGCGTGGCTTCGGGGGCAGCGACGCCCCGGCCGACGGCTACGACAAGAAGACCGCCGCAGCCGACCTGCACGGACTACTTGACCAACTTGGCCTGGTCGGCGACCTCCGGCTGGTCGGGCACGACCTGGGGACCATGGTGGCGTACGCGTATACCGCCGCCCATCCGCAGCGGGTGAGTCGGCTGGTGCTCACCGAGGCGCCGATCCCCGACGAGAGCATCTACACGTTCCCCGCGCTCACCTCGGCCGGGCCGGGGGTGTGGAACTTCGGCTACTTCTCTCTCGGCAACGGGCTCCCGGAGGAGCTGGTCAAGGGGCGGGAGTCGCTCTGGGTGGACAGGTTCACCGACGCCCTCATGGTGCGCAAGGGCAGCATCGCCGCGCCGGACATCGAGGAGTTCGCGAGTCACCTGCGCGACCCGGCACATCTGCGGGCCAGCTTCGCCTACTTCCGGGCGTTCGAGCAGGACATCGCTGACAACGCGGCGTACCGGGGCACGAAGCTCACGATGCCGGTGCTGGCCGTCGGCGCGGCGGCCAGCCTCGGCGGGCAGATCGCCGAGCAGGTCCGCCGGTACGCCGACGACGTGCGCGGTGAGGTGATCGAGGACTGCGGGCACTGGCTGTACGAGGAGCGCCCGGACGAGATGCTCGCTCTGCTGCGCGACTTCCTTCGGGCGACCTGAGCAGGGTCCGCGGGTGTCCTCGGTCAGGCAGCCGGCGTCCAGGCGTAGGGGGCCAGTGGCGGGTCGAGCGGTGCCCGGGTGAGCCGGTTGGCAAAGGTGGACATGGTGTACGCGCCGACGCCGAACACCACGTCCAGCGCGTGCCGGGGCTGGTAGCCGGCGGCCAGGAAGTCGTCCATCTCGTCGTCGGGCACGCCGCCCCGGTGGTCGAGCACGGCCAGCGTGAAGCGGCGCAGCGCCTCCAGGCGCGGGTCGGGCAGTACCGAGCCGGCACGCAGCGCCGTGATCAGCTCGGGGGTCGCGCCGAGTTGGGTGAGCTTGCCGGTGTGCAGGGCGACGCAGAAATGGCATTCGTGACTGGTGGAGACCGCCAGGATGACCACCTCCTGCTCCAGCGGGGCGAGGTCGGTCTGCTCAAAGCCCGCGCTGGCGGCGAGGAAGCCGGTGAGCAACTGTGGCGAGTTGGCTATCAGCGCCACCGCGGTGGGCAGCCAGCCGAACCGGCCGCGTACTCCCTCGATGGGCCGACGGGCGGCGGCGGGTGCGGTCTCAGCGGTGTGGGCGGTGAAGACGGACATGGTTACCTGCTTTCCAGAGCCTGGATCGGGGCACGTTACGATAGTCAACGTGGTTGACGAAATAGTAAACGTGGTTGTCGAAGATGGCAACCGCTGATCCCGCGCGTCCTGGCTTCGCGCTGCCGCTGCTGCTGCTGGCCGGCTTCCGGACGCTTATCGACGACCTGCACGCCGAGCTGGCCCGGGAGGGGCATCCGGAGCTGCGACCGCTGCACGGATTCGTGCTCCAGGCCGTCGGCGCGGACGGCACCACCGCCACCGAGCTGGGCCAGCGGCTGGGTATCTCCAAACAGGCCGCAGGCAAGACCGTCGATCGGCTGGTCGCCGTCGGCTACCTGGAGCGGGTCGACGACCCCACCGATGCCCGACGCCGACTGGTCCGGGTGACCCCGCGCGGTGCCGACGGGTTACGCCGCTCGGCCGAGATCTTCGACCGGCTGCGCGCACAGTGGGCCGAGACCCTCGGCCCAGCACGGGTCACCGCCATGGAGGACGACCTCCGCACGATGGCCGCCGCCAACTGGTTCCGGCTCGACGTGCCAGGCTGGTTCGGAGGCTGATCGCGACCACGCCACCGCAAGATCCACTCGGGTTCCATGAAGTCGGTTGCATCCAGCCCGCCGGACACCGCGACTTCCTGAAACCCGAGTCGATCAACGGCGGACAGTCGGGCGCGGGACACCCCCACCGCGCAGACCTGGGCCTGAGTCAAGCGCGGCGGACACATCTCACCGATCCTGGCGCATCGACGGGGCGTCAGAGCAGGGTGAGTGCATGTCGGACGCCTACGTTGTCGGTGACCCGGACGGGTTGTCGCCCCTGCTGGTCGAACTGCGCGACACCGTCGCCCGGGAGCTGCACGCCCAACTGGCCCTGCGCGGCGAACGGATCGAGCTGGCCGACGTGCCCGGGGTGTCCTACCAGGTCACCATCCAGGTCGAGCGGGCCCTGCGCGCCTGGCAACCGGATCGCGAGCCGTGACCGGCCCGCACACCGCCCACCGGCCCGCGCGCCGCCTACCGGATCAGTCCAGCCCGCCGTACGAGTGCAGGCCGGTGAAGAAGATGTTCACGCCGAACAGGTTCATCAGCATGGTGAGGAAGCCGAGCACCGCGAGCCAGGTGGCCACGTTGCGCTTGACGCTTGGCGTGGCGCGGGCGTGCAGGTAGCCGGCGTAGACCACCCAGGAGATGAACGCCCAGGTCTCCTTCGGGTCCCAGCCCCACGGCCGACCCCAGGCCGCCTCGGCCCAGATCGCGCCGGCGATGACCGCGAAGGTGAAGACCGGGAACGCGAACGCGTGCAGCGCGAAGGTCAGCCGCTCCAGGCCGACCGCGCCGGGCAGCCGCTTCGCCAGGGTGTACGGGAAGCTCCGCTTGCCCTGCTCGTACCCGTTGCGCATCAGGAAGCCGACCGCCGGCACCGCGCCGAGCAGGAAGATGCCGGACGCGAAGACGATTGTCGAGACGTGGATGACGAACCAGTACGAGTTCAGGGCTGGCACCAGCGGCACGATCGGCACGTACAGGACCAGCTCGGCGGTGGCCACCAGCAGCACCATCACCAGGGTGAGGAACAGCCCGAGCTTACGCAGCGACGGCCGCTTCCAGAGCACCACGAGCCAGGCCGCGACCCCGATGAACGTCACCGTGAGCACGAACTCGTACATGTTGCCCCAGGGCATCCGGTCCGCCGCGAGACCGCGGGTGACAAGCGCCGCGAGGTGCAGCACGGCGGCGAGCGCGGTGGCTCCCACCGCGACCAGGCCGGCGATTCGCGCCCGCCGGGCCGAAGCGTCGGCCGAGGGCGGGACCGGCGCGGGCGACTTCGGGGTGACGCCGCCGCCACCGCCGACGCCCGCACCCACCAGCTCGCGGGCGGGCGACGCCACGGCGGCGCGGGTACGCGCGTTGCCCAGCGCGTACTCGACGGCGTGGCTGATCATCGCGATCAGGTACGTCAGGATCGCGAAGGTCACCAGATTGTCGGAGAGCGCGGACATCACTCGGTCCCTTCTCGCACACCGGCCCGGTCGCTGGAGTCAGCGTCGGTGCCAGCCCGCTCGGCAGCCCGGTCGGCACCGCTGACAGCGGTGACGAGCTGGGCGAACTCGTCGGCGAACCCTGGATAGTCGGTGCGCGGCAACCCACCGGCCTCCACCAAGCTACTACCGTCCGTCGGAGATCCGTTCGCGGGGTCGCCCGGCACCACCCGGAAGAAGACCCGGCGACGTCGCCCGAACAGCGAGCCCATCAGTCCGACCAGCAGGACAGCGCAGCTGAACAGCAGCGGGGTCGCTCCGGGATCGTGCCGGATGGAGAGGGTGACGTACCGCTCGGTGCCCAGGAACTCGACGGTGGAGCCGTCGTCCAACGTCCAGGTCTCGCCCTTGCGGAGCAGTTTGGTGCCGACCTCCTTGACCTTGCCGGTCCGCACCTGCCGCTGGTCGAGTTGGTAGATCGAGCCGGGGATACCGGCGTCCCGGCCGAGGTTGCCCCGGTAGGCGACCAGGTTCAGCACCGGGTTGCGCTCGGCCGGGTACTGCGAGCGCACGAACGGTGCCTGCTCGGGTGCCGTGGGCAGGTAGATGCCGGTGAACGCCATCTGCTGATCGGGTGCGCGCTGACCGGTGGCCGGGTCGACGTTCGCGTCCGCGAAGGCCGCCAGCCCCTCGCTGGTCAGACCCATGTCGCCGGTGGTGAGGAACGGGTCGTCACTGAGTTGGCTGTTGCCGAACCGGTCGGTGTAGCGGATCACCGGGGCGTACCCGTGGCCGAGCAGGTAGACGCTCGCGTCCGTCAACCGCAGCGGCGAGTTGACCGAGAAGTCCGCGCGGCGGGTCGGCTCGTCCGGGCCGTCGACGGTGACCGTGGCGTTGAAGGACTCCGGCTGGCCGGACGGCAGGAACCGGGCCTGGAAGTCGTCCAACCGCAGGCAGAAGCGGGGCAGGTCGGCGCTGTCCACCCGGGGGCCGAGCTTCGCCTCGGCGTACTGCTGGCGGGTGTTGCAGAAGGTGTTGTCCTTGCCCGCCACCAGCAGCCGGTTGCCGCTCCAGCCGTACCAGGAGCCGAGCCCGACGCCGATCAGCACCGCGATCAGCGAGAGGTGGAACAGCAGGTTGCCGGTCTCTTTCAGGTAGCCCTTCTCGGCCGAAACCTCGTCGCCGCGTACCTCGACGCGCCAGCGGCGCTTGCGCAGCACCTCGGCGATCGCCGCGGTGCCACCCGGCGGCGCGGGCAGCACGGTGTGCTGCGGCAGCCGGGCCATCCGCTTCGGCGCGGCCGGCGGCCGGGCCCGCAACGCCCGGAAGTGGTCGCGCAGGCGGGGCGTGATACAGCCGATCAGGGAGGTGAACAGCAGCAGGTAGATCGCGGAGAACCAGACCGAGCCGAAGACCTCGAACGCGCCGATCCGGTCCAGTCGGGGGGCCCAGTCCGGGTGGTCGACGAAGTACTGGTTGACCTTCTCCGGGCTGATCCCCCGCTGCGGCAGCACCGAGCCGGGGATCGCGGCGACCGCGAGCAGGAAGAGCAGGATCAGCGCCGTACGCATGCTGGTGAGCTGCCGCCACGAGTTGCGCAGCAGGGCCAGCAGCCGGTTGGGCCGGCGCCGGGGCGCCGGGGCCACGGTCTCCGGTCGGTCGTCGACGACAGTCATCAGATGCTCACCTCGCCCACCCCGACGGTGGTCTGCAACCAGATCACGAAGCTCTGCCATCCGCCGGTGACCAGCGCCAGGCCGATCAGGATGAGCAGGGCGCCGCCGACCCGGGTGACCCAGCGGCTGTTGCGCCGGACGGCGCGGAAGACCCCGAGCAGACGCTCGAAGCCCAGCCCGAAGACGATGAACGGTATCCCCAACCCGAGGCAGTACGCCACGGCGAGCACCACCGCGCGGTCGCTCTGCCCGCTGGCGGTGGCCATGCCCATCACCGCGCCGAGCGTCGGGCCGGTGCAGGGCACCCAACTGAGGGCGAAGACCGCGCCGAAGACCGGCGCGCCGAGCAGCCCGGCCGACGGCAGTCGGGAGATCCGGAACTCGCGTTGCAGTGCGGGGATCATCCCGAGGTAGCTCAACCCGGCCACGATGATCAGCACGCCGACGCCGATCTGCAACTCGCGCTTGTAGTCGAAGAACACCCGGCCGATGCTGGCGAAGAGGATCGCGGTGGCCACGAAGACGACGGTGAACCCGCCGATGAAGAGCAGCGTGCCGGCGAGCACCCGGCCCTTGACCGCGCCGACCCGCGCGACCCGCTCCTTGACCGCGACACCGCCGGTGGGCGGTGGGGGGTCGGCCGCCGGTCGTCGGCCGTCCAGGTCGGCGCCGGCCAGCCCGGTGACGTACGAGAGGTAACCGGGGACGAGCGGGAGCACGCACGGGGACAGGAAGCTGACCAGGCCGGCGAGCGCCGCCGCGCCGATGGCGAGCAGCAGCGGCCCGGTCAGGGCCAACTCCCGGAAGGTCTCGCCCATCAGCCCGACGCCGGCTTCTCGGCGGCGATCCGTTCGACGAAAGGCATCAGCTCGTCCTTTGTCACGGCACGACGGATCACCACCGCGATCCGGCCCTCGCGGTCCAGCACCACTGTCGCCGGGACGAAGTTCGGTGGGATGTCCAGGGCGAGCGCGGTCCGGCTGGACGGGTCGAACAGGCTCGGATAGGTGACCCGGCCCTCCTCGAAGGCCTTGGCCTTGTCCCGTTCGTCCTGCACGTTGGCGCCGAGGAAGGTCACCCCGGAGCCCTTGGTGGCCTGGTAGACGGCTTCCAGATCGTCCGCCTCGGCACGGCACGGCGCGCACCAGGAGCCCCAGAAGTTGATCACCATCACCTGGCCGCGTGCCTGACTCACGTCGTAGGTGCCGCCGGCGAGCAGCTCACCGGCGAGTTTCGGAGGTGCCGAGCGCTGGTCGGGTGCGCACTCGATGATCCCGTCGGTGGTCGTCGCGCAGGTCTTCTCCTGCCCCTTCGACGTGCAGCCGACCAACGCCACCGCGGCGACGGTGGCGAGCAGGCCGGCGGTCCACCTCCGGGCGTTCATCAGGCCCCCTTGGCCGTCCGGGCTGTCGCGGAGAGGGCGATCAGGTGTGCGGCCGGCTCGCTGTAGCCGATGCCCACCACCTTCGCGCCGTCGAAGTGGAACGAGGTGAGGCTCGCCAGCCCGCACTGCCGCTTGCGCGGGTCGTGCCAGAGCCGCTTGCGCTCGACGTGGCGGCGCAGCGTCCAGATCGGGAGCTGGTGCGACACCAGCACCGCCTCGCGCCCCTCGGCGGCGACCCGCGCGGCGTGCACGGCGGCGAACATCCGCTCGGCGATCACCCGGTACGCCTCGCCCCAGGACGGGGTGACCGGGTCGCGCAGCACCCACCAGTTACGCGGGTCGCGGAACGAACCGTCACCCGGGGACACCTTCTTGCCCTCGAACCAGTTGGCGCTCTCGATCAGCCGCTCGTCCACCCCGACCGGCAGCCCGAACTGGGCGGCGATCGGCTCGGCGGTCTGCTGGGCGCGCTCCAGTGGACTGGCCACCACGTGCACGATCTCCCGCTCGGCCAGGCCCTGCGCGGCGGCCTTGGCCATCTGCACGCCCAGCTCGGAGAGGCGGAAACCGGGCAGCCGGCCGTAGAGGATCTGGTCGGGGTTGTGCACCTCACCGTGCCGGAGCACGTGGACCACTGTCTTGCTCAAGGTTTCTTACCCCCCGTGACCAGCCCAGCCGCTGCCGCCGCGTTGGCCGCCGTGGGCAGCGCCGCGGCGATGTGCTCCAGAGCGGCGTCGTCGATCGCCGCCGACACGAACCACGACTCGAACGCGCTCGGCGGCAGGTAGACGCCGGCGGCGAGCATCGCGTGGAAGAACGCCTTGAACGCCGGCACCTGCTGGGTGCGGGCGCTGTCGTAGTCGACCACGTCGGCGTCGGTGAAGAAGATCGAGAACATGCTGCCCGCGTACGACAGTCGGTGCGGGACCCCGGCGGTGGCCAGCGCGTCGGACGCCAGCTTGCCCACGACGGCGGCCGTGTCGTCGAGCTTGCGGTAGAGCGCGTCGTCGGCGAGCCGCAGCGTGGCCAGGCCGGCGGCGCAGGCCAGCGGGTTACCGGAGAGGGTGCCGGCCTGGTAGACCGGGCCGGCCGGGGCGAGTCGCGCCATGATGTCCGCACGCCCGCCGAAGGCGGCGGCGGGCAGGCCACCACCCATGACCTTGCCGTACGTCCACAGGTCGGCGTCGGAGGCGTCGAGGCCGTGCCACCCGGCGCGGGAGACCCGGAACCCGGTCATCACCTCGTCCACCACGAGCAGGGCCCCGTGCGCGTGCGCGATCCGGGCGAGTTGCTGGTTGAAGCCGTCCCGGGGGGCGACCACGCCCATGTTGCCGGCGGCGGCCTCGGTGATCACCGCGGCGATGTGCGGGCCCTCGGCGGCGAATGCCTCCTCGACGGCCCGGATGTCGTTGTACGGCAGGACGATCGTCTCGCTGGCCGCCGCGCCGGTGACGCCGGGCGAGTCGGGCAGGCCCAGGGTGGCCACGCCGGACCCGGCGGCGGCGAGCAGCGCGTCGACGTGGCCGTGGTAGCAGCCCGCGAACTTGACGATCTTGGAGCGGCCGGTGAAGCCACGGGCCAGCCGAATCGCCGACATGGTGGCCTCGGTGCCGGAGTTGACCAGCCGGACCTGCTCCATCGGGGTCCGGTCGACCAACTCGGCGGCCAGCTCCACCTCACCCGGGGTGGGGGTGCCGAAGCTGGTGCCCCTGGCGGCGGCGGCCTGCACGGCGGCCACCACCTCGGGATGCGCGTGCCCGAGGATCAGCGGACCCCACGAGCAGACCAGGTCGACGTAGCGGCGACCGTCGGCGTCGTACAGCCACGGGCCCTCGCCACGGACCATGAAACGCGGGGTGCCGCCGACCGCCTGGAAGGCGCGCACGGGGGAGTTCACCCCGCCCGGCACGATGGCGCGGGCGCGGTCGAACAGGGCCTCGGAGGCCGGTGCGTCGGCCGGGTAACGGCCGGAACCGGCGGGAAAGATGTCGGTCACGATGCCGCCATTGTGTCAGCGCCACACGGCCAACCAGCAGCCACCCCGCGGTGGGGTTACCGGGCTCACCCCGGGCCGGCGTCGCGTCGGCGGCGGCAGCGCGGGGCCCGTGACCTCGGTGGGCGGCGGCTGACGGCCTCAACAGGCCGGGCCGGGCAGATCGCGCTAGGCTGACCGGGTGGATCGTGCCGAACTGTCCATCACGCTACACCGGACGGGCGACGAAGCAGTGCTGCGCCTGGCCGGTGAGATCGACATGCTCACGGCCGCCCAGCTCTCCACGGTCGTCAACGAGGTGCTGGCCGACCCACCCCCGCGGATCGTGCTCGACCTGGGTGGGGTCACCTTCTGCGACTCGCAGGGCCTGGGCACCCTGGTCGTGCTCAGCCGCAAGGCCAGCCACGCGCAGAGCCTGCTGATGCTGACCCACGTGGGCGACTTCCTGATCCGCGTCCTGGACATCACTGGCCTCCGCAGCGCCCTGATGATCCGCAACGACCAACCCACCGGCTAACCCCACCCCCTCCCCTCCCCTCCCCCCTCCAGTGACCCCGTTGATCATGGGGTTATTGCCATCCGCCTCGGCGTGTCGCAGCTATAACCCCATGATCAACGAGGTCAAGGGGTAGGTGGGGGTGGGGTTAGGGGGTGGGGATGTCTCTGGTGCGGAAGGTTAGGAGCGCTGCTGTCAGGAGGGCTGCTGTTGTTGCCGTCAGCGCGGCTAGCGGGGTTGTCTGCCAGCCTTGGCTGAGGACCTGGGGGGTGTGGGTGAACGGGGAGACATCTAGCGCCCACTGGTTCAGTTTGAGCACCGCGCCGAGCTGACCTAGCAGCAGACAGCCGGCGAGCACCGCCCAGGCGCCCCCGGAGAAACGGGGCAGCCAGCCGACCAGCAACGCCGCCAGCCCGGCCAACACCCAGGCCGCCGGCACCTGGGCCAGCCCGGCACCGAGCAGTCGCGGCAGCTCGCCGCGGACGTCGGAGACGCTGAGCCCGTAGGCCAGCCCGACGGCCAGCCCGGCGACGGTCAGCACCACCGCGGGGCCGAGCAGCGCGAAGACCAGATGCGAGGCCAGCCAGCGGGTCCGGCTCACCGCCGTCGCGAGCAACGGCTCGGCCCGGCCGGCGGTCTCCTCCGCCCGCGCGCGCAGCGCGGCCTGGATGCCGTACCCGGCGGCGGCCAGCGCGGTCAGACTCAACGTCGCACCGAGGTACGCCTCGGCGAGCGCCGAGCTGCCGCCGAGCCGGGACACGATCTCGGAAACCTGCTGGTTGCCCCGCACCGCCTCGCCGGCCGCGTCCGCCGCCCCGCCGAGCACCAGGCCGAGCGACCCGAAACCGACGGTCCAACCGAACAGCGGGCCGCGGTGCAACCGCCAGGCCAGGCCGAACGGGCCGGCCAGCCCCGCACCGGCGGTGGCCGGGCCGAGCCGAGCCGGAAACACCCCGGCGCCGAGGTCACGGCGGACCGAGACCGGGTACGCGACGAGCACGACCGCCGCACTGAACAGCACCGGCAGCAGCAGCACCCACAGTCGCTCGTCGGCAAAGGCGCGGCTCCGCGCCGCCCAGCCCAGCGGCGAGAGCCAGCTCAGCCACTCGGCACTCCCGCCGGTGCCGCCGGAACCACCGGCGTCGCCGGCCAACCGCAGCACGAAGGCCAGCCCGAGCGCGCCCAGGCCGATCCCACGGGCCCCACCCGCGCTCTCGGTGAGCTGCGCGGCCAGCCCACCGACCGTGGCGAAGACGACGCCGGTGAGCGCCACACCAGCACCGAAGAGCACCGAACCCCCGCCGGGCAGGCCGGCCGCGACCAGGCCGCCGGCGATGAGCAGGCCGAGCAACACGTTCGCGGCGTACGTCACCAACAGCGCGGCGGTCAGTCCGGCGTACCGGCCCAGCACGGTGGCGCCGAGCAACTCCCGCCGACCGGCCTCCTCCTCGGTGCGGGTGTGCCGCACGACGGTGAGCACGCTGACCAGCGCGGCGATCAACGCCAGCAGACCGGCGCGTTGGACGGTGAGCGCACCGATGCTGTCGCCGTACACCGGGCCGAGCAGGGCGACGATCGACGGGTTGCTCGCCGTGCCGGTGAGGTACTCGGCCCGCTCGGCGGCGGTCGGGTACAGCCCCTCGTACGCGCTGGCGTAGCTGGCCGGCAGCACCGCCAGCAGCAGAACCCAGATCGGCAGCAACACCCGGTCCCGGCGCAGGATGAGGCGGACCAGGTGCCGGGTCCCGGTGAACGCCGTCATGACCGCACCTGCTCGGTCTGGTAGTGCCGCAGGAACAGCTCCTCCAGTGTCGGTGGCTGGCTGACCAGGCTCCGTACGCCGATCTCGGTGAGCCGGCGCAGCGCGGAGTCCAGTGCGGCGCTCTCCACGTCGAAGCGCACCCGGTGCCCGTCCACCCGCAGTCCGTGGACGCCGGCGAGCTGGCCCAACCCGTCCGCCGGGCCGGTCAGCTCGGCCTCGATCGAGGTGCGGCGCAGGTGGCGCAGCTCGGTCAGGGTGCCGGTCTCCACGTCCCGCCCGTTGCGGATGATCGTCACCCGGTCGCAGAGCGCCTCCACCTCGGCCAGGATGTGGCTGGAGAGCAGCACGGTGCGACCGTCGGCCTTCGCCCGGCGGACCCAGTGTTGGAACACCTCCTCCATCAGCGGATCGAGCCCGGAGGTCGGCTCGTCCAGGATGAGCAGTTCGGCGTCCGAGGCGAGGGCCGCCACCAGGCCGACCTTCTGTCGGTTGCCCTTGGAGTAGGCCCGCCCCTTCTTGCGCGGGTCCAGCTCGAAGGCGTCCAGCAGCTCGGCCCGGCGGGCCGGGTCCAGCCCGCCGCGCATCCGGCCGAGCAGGTCGATGACCTCGCCGCCGGAGAGGTTGGGCCAGAGCGTCACATCGCCCGGCACGTACGCCAGTCGGCGGTGCAGGGCCACCGCGTCGCGCCACGGGTCACCGTCGAGCAGGCGGACGACCCCCGCGTCCGTCCGCAGCAGGCCGAGCAGTGCCCGGATGGCCGTCGACTTGCCGGCGCCGTTCGGGCCGAGGAAGCCGTGCACCTCGCCGGTGCGGACGGTCAGGTCCAGACCGTCGAGCGCCCGGGTTCGGCCGAAGGTCTTGACCAGACCGGACACCGAAATGGGAGTTTCCATATCTCGGAAGCTACACTCGTTTCACAAAGTTGTGAAGACTGTGCGAACTCGGCAGCATCGACTGTCACATCAGGACGCGGGAGGGGAACCACCATGGCAGCCGGCGACACCCACGACCCGGTGCACCTCTTCGTCGAGCGGATGGCCCTGACCTTCGCCGAGGTCGGTTTCCCGCGAATGGCCGCCCGGGTGTTGTTCACCGTGATGAGCGCGGACGACCCACTGACCGCCGCCGAGATCGGCGACCGACTCGGGGTGAGTGCGGCGGCGGTCAGCGGCGCGGTCCGCTACCTCACCCAGTTCGGCATGCTGATCCGCGAGCCGGTCCCCCGGTCCCGCCGGGACCGCTACCGAATGCCGGACAACCCCTGGTACGAGGGCACCATCACCAAGACCGGGATCTACAAGACCTTCATCGACGTGGCCGAGGGCGGCCTGCTCGCCCTGAACGGTCCGGAGACACCGGCCGGCGAACGAGTGGCCGAGATGCGCGACTTCTTCATCTTCGTCCAGGAGGAGATCGAATCGTTGGGTGAGCGCTGGCGGGCCCGGCGGGCCGCCACCGGCCACACCCGACCCGGCGAGGCCTGAGGGTCAGGCCGTGTTGCCCCAGCGAGCCTGCTCCAGCATGCGGACCGCCCGGTCGTGGGCCTCCACGTTGTCGGAACGGAGCAGCGTGGTCGCCTCGTCGACCGCGTCGGTGAGCCGCCGCCACTGCGTGTCGCGCTCGCGCACCAGGTCCGACTGGGTGGCCAACTGCCGGGTCTTCACCCACAGCTCGACGAAGACCGACACCTTGGCCCGCAACACCCACGGGTCGAACGGCTTGGTCAGGTAGTCCACCGCGCCCACCTGGTAGCCCCGCAGGGCGAGCTGGGCGTCCCGGTCGGCGGCGGTGAGGAAGATGATGGGCACGTGCCGGGTCCGCTCCCGGCGCTTGATGTGGCTCGCCGTCTCGAAGCCGTCCATGTCCGGCATCTGCGCGTCCAGCAGGATCACCGCGAAGTCGTCCACGAGGAGCTGCTTGAGCGCCGCCTCACCGCTCTCCACCGCCACGGACTGGACCGGCAGGCCCTGGAGGATCGCCTCCAGGGCCGTCAGATTCTGCCGCCGGTCGTCCACGAGCAGCGCCTTGGCGATCTGGGTCACGAAGTCTCCTCGGTCCGGCTGCCGTTGATCCAGGACGACATCAACTCGATCAAGTCGTCCAGGTCGACTGGCTTGGTGATGTAGTCGCTGCCGCCGGCCGCGAGCGCCGACTCGCGGTCGCCCGGCATGGCCTTCGCGGTCAGGAAGACCACCGGAAGATCGGCGAACCGGTGGTTGCGGCGGATCTGGCGGGTGGTCTCGTAACCGTCCTGGTCCGGCATCATGGCATCCATCAGCACGATGTCCACCTCCGGATGCTCGGCCAGCAGGCGGACACCGTCCGCCCCGTTGTCCGAGTACAGCACGGTCATCCCGTGCAGCTCCAACGCGCTGGTCAAGGCGAAGACGTTGCGGACGTCGTCGTCCACGATCAGCACCGTGGCGCCATCCAGTTGACGGGTGGCCGGTGCCTCCGGCCGCTCCGGCAGCAACTCCAGCGGCGGCATCAGCAGCGACGACGGCAGGCCGGCGCGCTGCGGCGACGGGAGTTGGGGCGCCACCACGGCATCCGGGGCCAGCACCTGCGGCACGAACAGCGTGAAGGTCGAACCCTGTCCGGGAGCGGACGACACGGTGATCGTGCCGCCGATCAGTCGGGCCAGGTCGCGGCTGATCGACAGGCCCAGTCCGGTGCCGCCGTAGCGGCGACTGGTCGTGCCGTCCGCCTGCTGGAACGCCTCGAAGATGATCGACAACTTGTCGTCGGAGATGCCGATCCCGGTGTCGATCACGGTGAACGCGATCACCTGCTGGGCATTCGTCAACGCCGGCACGTCGAAGACCGCGTTCTCCGCCGCCGGGGCGATCCGCAGCGTCACCGCGCCGTTGTCGGTGAACTTCACCGCGTTGGAGAGCAGGTTGCGCAGGATCTGCTGCAACCGCTGCGCGTCGGTCACCAACGCCGGCGGCAGATCCTTGCTCACCCGTACCTGGAAGTCCAGGTTCTTCTCCTCGGCCTGCGGTGCGAACGCCTGCTCGACGTAGCCGCGCAGCTCGGCGAAGCGGATCTCGGTCGGCTCGACGTCCATCCGGCCCGCCTCGATCTTGGACAGGTCGAGGATGTCGTCGATCAGCCGCAGCAGGTCGGAGCCGGAACCGTGGATGGTCCGGGCGAACTCGATCTGCTTCGGGCTGAGGTTCTGCTCCGAGTTCTCCGCCAACAGGCGGGCCAGCAGCAGCAACGAGTTCAGCGGCGTACGCAGCTCGTGGCTCATGTTGGCCAGGAACTCCGACTTGTAGGCCGAGGCCCTGGTCAGCTGCTGCGCCTTCTCCTCCAGGCCCAACCGGGCCAGCTCGATCTCCCGGTTCTTCGTCTCGATGTTGCCCTTCTGCTCGGAGAGCAGGGTGGCCTTCTCCTCCAACTCGGCGTTGGTGCGCTGCAACTCCGCCGACTGCTCCTGCATCTCGTGCGCCAGCCGCTGCGACTGGGCCAGCAACTCCTCCGTACGCCGGTTGGCCTGGATGGTGTTGACCGCGATGCCGATGGTGAGCACCAGCCGCTCCAGGAACGCGAGGTGCAGCTCGGAGAAGGCCGACACACTCGCGAACTCGATCACCCCGAGCAGTTCGCCCTCGAAGAGCACGGGGAGCACCACCAGGTCCGACGGAGGTGTCTCGGCCAGACCGGACCGCAGCGTGAGCCGGCTGTCCGGGGAGGCGCTGACCCGGATCGTGCGGCGGGAGAGCGCGGTCTGCCCGACCAGCCCCTCACCCGGCCCGAAGGTGACGTCGTTGCCCCGCGCCACGTACCCGTAGGAGGAGGTCAGCCGCAGCCGCATACTGCCGTCGGTGTCGTCGGCCAGGAAGAAGGCACCGAGCTGGGCGTCGACGAGCGGGGTCACCTCGGTCATGATCATGCGGCAGACCTCGCCGAGGTCGCGCTGGCCCTGCAACAGGCCGCCGATGCGGGCCAGGTTCGAGTCCAGCCAGCCCTGCTCGGCGTTCTTCTTGGTCGTCTCCCGGAGGGTGACGATCATCTGGTTGATGTTGTCCTTCAGCTCGGCGACCTCGCCCTGCGCCTTGACGGCGATCCGCTGGGTCAGGTCGCCCCGGGTCACCGAGGTGGACACCTGGGCGATGGCCCGCAACTGCGTGGTCAGCGTCGAGGCGAGCTGGTTGACGTTCTCGGTGAGGTCCCGCCAGGTGCCGGAGACGCCCTTCACCTGCGCCTGACCGCCGAGCTTGCCCTCGATGCCGACCTCGCGGGCCACCCGGGTCACCTCGTCGGCGAACGACGACAACTGGTCCACCATCGTGTTGACTGTCGACTTCAGCTCCAGGATCTCGCCCTGGGCGTCGACGGTGATCTTCTGGGAGAGGTCGCCCTTCGCCACGGCGGTGGTCACCGAGGCGATGTTGCGGACCTGGCTGGTCAGGTTCGACGCCATCGAGTTGACGTTGTCGGTCAGGTCCCGCCACGTACCGGAGACGCCCTTGACCTGGGCCTGACCGCCGAGCTTGCCCTCGGTGCCCACCTCGCGCGCGACCCGGGTCACCTCGTCGGCGAACGACGACAACTGGTCCACCATCGTGTTGACAGTCGACTTCAGCTCCAGGATCTCGCCCCGCGCGTCCACCGTGATCTTCTGCGACAGGTCACCCTTCGCCACCGCCGTGGAGACCTGGGCGATGTTGCGGACCTGGGCGGTCAGGTTCGAGGCCATCGAGTTGACGTTGTCGGTCAGGTCGCGCCAGGTGCCGGCGACCCCGCGCACCTGGGCCTGGCCGCCGAGCTTGCCCTCGGTGCCCACCTCGCGGGCCACCCGGGTCACCTCGTCGGCGAACGACGACAACTGGTCCACCATCGTGTTGACAGTCGACTTCAGCTCCAGGATCTCGCCCCGCGCGTCCACCGTGATCTTCTGCGACAGGTCACCCTTCGCCACCGCCGTGGTCACCGAGGCGATGTTGCGGACCTGGCTGGTCAGGTTCGACGCCATCGAGTTGACGTTGTCGGTGAGATCCCGCCACGTACCGCTGACGCCCTTGACCTGGGCTTGGCCGCCCAGGTTGCCCTCGGTGCCCACCTCACGCGCGACCCGGGTCACCTCGTCGGCGAACGACGACAACTGGTCCACCATCGTGTTGACGGTGTTCTTCAGTTCCAGGATCTCGCCCTGGGCGTCCACCGTGATCTTCTGCGACAGGTCACCCTTCGCGACCGCGGTGGAGACCTGGGAGATGTTGCGGACCTGGCTGGTCAGGTTGCCGGCGAGCTGGTTGACGTTCTCGGTGAGGTCCCGCCAGGTGCCGGAGACCCCGCGCACCTGGGCCTGCCCGCCGAGCTTGCCCTCGATGCCCACCTCACGGGCGACCCGGGTCACCTCGTCGGCGAACGACGACAACTGGTCCACCATCGTGTTGACGGTGTCCTTCAGCTCCAGGATCTCGCCCTGCGCCGCCACCGTGATCTTCTGCGACAGGTCACCACGCGCCACCGCCGTGGAGACCTGCGCGATGTTGCGGACCTGGGCGGTCAGGTTCGACGCCATCGAGTTGACGCTGTCGGTCAGGTCCTTCCAGGTGCCGGCCACGTTCGGCACCTCGGCCTGGCCGCCCAGCTTGCCCTCGGTGCCCACCTCGCGCGCCACCCGGGTCACCTGCTCGGCGAAGAGCCGCAGTGTGTCGGTGAGGTAGTTCATCGTGGCGGCCAGCTCGGCGACCTCACCGCGCGCCCCGACGGTGATCTTCTGCGACAGGTCGCCCTTGGCCACCGCCGTCGCCACCTGCGAGATCGACCGCACCTGGCCGGTCAGGTTCGACGCCATGGTGTTCACCGAGTCGGTGAGGTCCTTCCAGGTGCCGGCGACGCCCCGCACGTCGGCCTGGCCACCCAGCTTGCCCTCGGTGCCCACCTCACGGGCCACCCGGGTCACCTCGTTGGAGAACGAGGACAACTGGTCGACCATCGTGTTCACGGTGCGCCCGATGCGCAGGTACTCACCGCGCAGCGGCCGGCCGTCGATCTCCAACGCCATGTGCTGGGACAGGTCGCCGTCCGCGACCGCCACGATGACCCGGGCGATCTCGGTGGTCGGTCGGCCCAGGTCGTCGATCAGCGAGTTGATCGCCCGCTGCCCTTCCGCCCAGGAGCCGTCCAGCCCCTCGTCGTCGAGCCGCTCGGTGAGCCGGCCGTCGCGGCCGACGATCCGGCTGATCCGCCGCAGGTCCAGGTACTGCCGCTCCTGGAGCGAGACCACCTCGTTGAAGGCGTCCGCCACCTCGCCGGCCGCGCCGGCGCGGCGGGGAAGGCGGACCTTCAGGTCGCCGCGACCGATCCGTCGCAGTGCCTCGGTCAACTCACCGAGGAGCGCCTCGTGGTCGGGCACGGACGGATCCGCCACCGACTGCTTCGCCGTGGTCATCATTCCTCGCTCCACTCGGGGGCTGCCGGTCCGTGCGGACACACCGGCACCCCATATTGTGCCCGCGCGCGCCGTAGTGCCAGGGTGCGCGACCCGCCAGGTGGCCCCGAGCGCCGTCCGATCCGCCCGATCGACGCGAGGCTGGCTGCGTGGGTCGCACACCTCGCAGAGTTCGCCAACGCCGCTCATGGACGCAACGCGACGCAGCGTGTTCGGTTAGTGCCGACAGGGGACCCTTCCTCCCGGTTGGGGAGGAGGGGACGCGCGGATGATGATCGGCTTGGCACCCGGTGGGGGAACGGTGGAGGATACGAGGGTGTCAGCCGAGGCGGGGCCCGCGACGGCCGGGGCCCGGGACGGGGCGACCCGGCGCGTCCGCCTGCCAGCCGACCGCCGTACGCCGGCCGCCGCGCGCGCCGTGGTCCGTTCGGTGTTGACCGAGTCACACCTGGACGACCTGGCCAACGAGGCCCTGCTGCTCACCACCGAGTTGACCACCAACGCCGTCGAGCACGCCGGTACCGAGTTGGACATCGAGGTCGTCGCCGACGAGATCGGGCTGACCGTCACCGTCTCCGACTTCGCGCCGGGCTCGGGCGACGAGCTGACCGTCGGCGCCCGCAACGACTCCACCGAGATCGACGAGGTCTCCGAGCGGGGGCGCGGTCTGCTGCTTGTCGACCACTTCGCCAGCCGCTGGGGCACCACGTACCTGCCCACCGGCAAGGGCGTCTGGTTCCGGCTGGACCGCCCCGGCGCCGACCCGCCGACCGGCGGCACCACCGGTGGCGCCCAGGTGGGCACCGACCGGTCCGCACCGAGCGCCAGCGCGATGAGCGAACTCATGCAAACCGCCCCCGACCTGTACGCGGACGATCCGCTGCCGGACTTCGCCACCAGCCTGCTCAGCCGAGTCGCCGAGATGGTGGGAGCGGCCGGCGGCACGATCCGCCTGGACCGGGGCGACGGGCAGGGCCGCCAGGTGCTGGCCCACTTCGGTCGACCGCCCCGCGCCGGCAGTGAGCTGCTCCGGGTGCCGCTGACGGTGCACCGCCCGTACGCCGGGGAGCTGGAGTTGGACGCCGCGCCGTCGGCGTACGCCCAGCCGTTGGCGGTGCTCACCGCCGAGCGGCTGTCGCTGCACCTGGAGAACGACCGGCTGCGCCGGGCCGACGTCCGCCGGCAGGTGTGGTTGACGTTCCTGGCCGAGGCGAGCGAGCTGCTCGCCCAGTCGTTGGACGTCGACCTGACCATGGCCCTGGTGCCGCAGCTGGTGGTGCCCCGGCTCGGCCAGTGGTGTGCGGTGCACACCGCCGACGAGTGGGGCCGGCTCCGGCTGGCGGCGGCCAGCCACGCCGACGAGTCGATGTTGCCGCAACTGCACAAGGTGCTGGCCGAGACCGGGCCGGACTCGATCCAGGCTCGCCTGCGCGAGGCGTCCCGCAGTGCGGCGCAGATCCCCCTGGGCGGGCCCATGGAGGGTTTCGCGGTTCCGCTGATCGCGCGGGGGCAGCGGCTCGGCACCCTGGCGGTGGGGCGGCACCAGCGGCACCGGCACGACCCGGACGAGGTGGCCGTGTTGGAGGACGTGGCCCGGCGGGCCGCGCTGGCCATCGAGAACGCCCGCATTCACGCCGAACGCCGCCGCGTGGCGCAGACGCTTCAGCAGTCCCTGTTGCCGCCGGTGCTGCCGCTCGTGGACGGGATCGGCTTCGCCGCCGAGTACGTCCCGACCGGTGACGACGCGGAGGTGGGGGGCGACTTCTACGACGTGGTGCCGCTGCCCGACGGGCGTTGGCTGGTGGTGATCGGTGACGTCTCGGGCAAGGGTGTCCAGGCCGCCGCGGTGACCGGGCTGGTCCGGGACGTGATCCGGGTGCTGGTCGGCGACGGCAAACCGTTGCCGGAGGCGTTGGCGCGGCTCAACGAGACGCTCGTCGAGCGGGGTGGCGGACGATACTGCACATTGGCGCTGGCGGCGGTCGGGCCGGGCCAGGGCGACCAGTTGGACGTGTCGCTGCACCTGGCCGGGCACGACCAGCCGGTGCTGCTGGCCGGTGCGGGCGGCGCGGGGTTCGTCGGCACCAGTGGCACCGCGCTCGGCCTGCTGGACACGATCACCTCGCCAACGGCGAAGATCACGCTCGCGCCGGGCGACTCGCTGATCTTCTACACCGATGGTGTCACCGAACGACGGCGCGGCCGGGAGCTGTTCGGCACGGACCGACTGCGGGACGCGGCCGCTCCTCTGGCCGGCTATTCGGCCGACGTGGTGGCCGCCCGGCTGCGTTCCGTCGCGATCAACTTTTCGGTGGAGCCGCCCCGGGACGACATCGCCATCCTGGTGCTCCGCAACGACGCGACCTGAGCTGAGCTGACCGGGCGATCGGCGGCGGCGGGGTCAGAGGCCGCCGGGTAGTCGCCCGGGGGAGAGCCGGTGCTCCGGGTCGAGGTGCTCCTTGGCCTCGCGCAGTTGGGCCAGGCCGGCCAGGTCGCCCCAGAGGTCGACGGCCTGGCGGACGGCCGCCGGGGCGGAGACCACCACGCAGCGGCCCTGCCGGGCCAGCAACACCCCTCGGACGGCGGCCAGGATGGACGCCACCCGGCTGGGAACCAACGCTCCGGGCAGTGCCGCGTGCACCACGCCCAGCCCGGCGGACCCGCGCACCGGCACCGGCGTGCCGGTGGCGTCGCGTAGCGCGTAGACGGCGGCGTGCAGATCGCCGATCGGCACCTCCAGACGCAGCGCCGTGTCGCCGGGAGCGAACGGGTAGCGACGCCACCACGTCGGCGCGGAGTGGGCGATCGTCGCCTCGCCGTCCAGCAGGCCGACCAGGCGCTCGGCGCGTTCGGTGACGTCGGCGGGACCGCCCTCCAGCAGCACCACCAGGCTGCCCGCCCGGGACGGAACACCGGCCCGGCCGGACATCGACGGGTGGCGCTCCCGGGCCGCCGCGGACGGGTGGCCGGGCGGGTACGGCGAACGTGGCCGGAGGGTGCCGCCCGGCAGGTCCAGCTCGACGGCAGCCGGCTCCAGTCGGGCGGCGAGGATCGTCCGGATCAGCTCGTGCACCTCCAGCGGCGTCCACACCGGGCGGGACACCCAGAGTCGGCTCGCCGGCAGCGGCTGCACCCGCAGACTCGCCGAGACCAGCACACCGAGCGCACCCTGGGAGCCACACAGCAGCCGGGCCAGGTCAAGACCGGGTGCGCCACCCCCGGCGCTGACCAACTCACCGTCGGCGGCGAGGTAACGGACACCGAGCAACTGGTCGCAGGGGCTGCCGTGGCGGTGGCGCAGCGGGCCGGCCTCGCCGGCGGCGAGCACCCCGCCCAGGGTCGCGCCGGGTGACGGGGCATCCATCGCCAACCGCTGCCCGGTGCGCTCCAGCGTGGCCTGCACCGCGCGAAGCGGGGTGCCGGCACCCACCTCGGCCACCGGCGCGCCGGCCGGCTCGTGACCGATGCCGGCCAACCGACCGGTGTCCAGCATGATGTCGACCTGCACGGGCGTGGCACCCCAGTCGATCTTCGTGCCGGCACCCCGGGGAACCACCGTCAGGTCGTGCGCGGCAGCCAGGCGCAGCACCTCGGCGGCGGCGTGCGGGCCGCCCGGCACCGCCACCCAGCGCGCCCGCCGCCCCGCCACCTCGTCGGCCGCGCCGCCGAGCCGGGAGAACGGCGGACCGCAGATCGCCGCCAACCGCCGGGTGATCTCGAGAGCGCCGGACCGGCCGAGGGAACTCGCTGCTGCCGCCATGCCGGCTATCGTACATGTGTTCGAAAGCGGTACCGACGCGGACCGGGATATCACTGGTACGGCGTACAGCAGGTGCTGGCCGGTAACGTGGCGCCGTGACCACCGAGACTGCCCCGCCCGCGGCGAAGCGGGTGCCCAGCGAGCGCAGCCACCACGGCGACACCGTCGTCGACGAGTACGCCTGGCTCGCCACCAAGGACGACCCGGAGACGATCGCCTACCTGACCGCCGAGAACGAGTACACCGACGCGCGCACGGCGCACCTGGCCGCGCTCCGCGCGGACCTGTTCGAGGAGACCCGCCAACGCACCAGGGAGACCGACCTGTCCGTGCCGACCCGCAAGGGCGGGCACTGGTACTACACCCGGACGGTCGAGGGGCAGCAGTACGGGGTGCAGTGCCGGCGCGCCGTGCGCGACGGTGAAACCGACCCGCCGGTCAGCGCGGAGGGCGCCCCCCTCGACGGGGAAGAGGTGCTGCTCGACGGCAACCTGCTGGCCGAGGGGCACGACTTCTTCTCGCTTGGCACGTTCGACGTCAGCCCGGACGGTCGCTGGCTGGCCTACTCCACCGACTTCTCCGGCGACGAGCGGTTCACCCTGCGCGTGAAGGACCTGACCACCGGCGAGTTGCTGCCGGACGAGGTCCCGGACACGTCCTACGGCACGGCCTGGTCGGCCGACGCGTCGACACTGTTCTACGTGACGGTGGACGAGGCCTGGCGACCCAACCGGGTCTGGCGACACACCATCGGTTCGGCCGCCAGCGACGACGTGGTGATCCACCAGGAGGACGACGAGCGGTTCTGGGTGGGCGTCGAGCTGACCCGGTCGGAGAAGTTCATCCTGATCGACATCCACAGCAAACTGACGAGCGAGGTGCTGGTGATCCCCGCCGGCAACCCGACCGGCACGCCGGCCGTGATCGCCCCCCGCCGGCAGGGCGTCGAGTACGCGGTGGAGCACCACGGCCACCGTTTCCTGATCCTGCACAACGACGGCGCCGAGGACTTCGCGCTGGCGTTCACCTCGGCGGACACGCCGGGCGACTGGGTGCCGCTGATCGAGCACTCCCCCGGCACCCGGCTGGAGGCCGTGGACGCCTTCGCCAACCACCTGGTGGTGTCGCTGCGTACCGACGGGCTGACCGGGCTGCGGGTGTTGCCGGTGGGCAGCGACGACGCCCACGACATCGACTTCCCCGAGCCGCTGTACAGCGTCGGGCTGGACGCCAACCCGGAGTACCGCACCGGGCAGGTCCGCCTGCGCTACTCCTCGCTGACCACGCCCGACTCGGTGTACGACTACGACCTGGTCACCCGCCAGATGGTGCTGCGCAAGCAGAAGCCGGTGCTGCCCGGGCCGGACGGCCGACCGTACGACCCGGCCGAGTACGAGCAGCACCGGGACTGGGCGCTCGCCGACGACGGCACCCGAGTGCCGATCTCACTGGTCTGCCGGGTCGGCACCTCCCGGGACGGCTCGGCGCCCTGCGAGCTGTACGGCTACGGCTCGTACGAGGCCAGCATGGACCCGTGGTTCTCGGTGGCCCGACTGTCGCTGCTGGACCGGGGCGTGGTCTTCGCGGTGGCACACACCCGGGGCGGCGGCGAGCTGGGTCGGCGTTGGTACGACCAGGGCAAGCTGCTGGCCAAGAAGAACACCTTCACCGACTTCGTCGCCTGCGCCCGACACCTGGTCAAGGCCGGCTGGACGGCCAGCGACCGGCTGGTGGCCAGGGGGGCCTCGGCCGGCGGCCTGCTGATGGGCGCGGTGGCGAACCTGGCACCTGACGCGTTCACCGGCATCGTCGCGCAGGTGCCGTTCGTGGACCCGCTCACGTCGGTCCTCGACCCGTCACTGCCGCTGACCGTCACCGAGTGGGAGGAGTGGGGCAACCCACTGGAAGACCCCGAGGTGTACGCGTACATGAAGTCCTACACGCCGTACGAGAACGTGGCCGCCGTGGACTACCCGGCGATCCTCGCGGTGACCAGCCTCAACGACACCCGGGTGCTCTACTCGGAGCCGGCGAAGTGGATCGCCCGGTTGCGGGCGGTCGCCCCGGGCGGCGACTACCTCCTCAAGACCGAGATGGGTGCCGGGCACGGCGGCCCGAGCGGTCGCTACGACTCCTGGCGTGAGGAGGCGTTCATCAACGCCTGGATCCTGGACCGCATCGGCCGCGCCTGATCGGGGCGAGTGTGGTCCGACGCGATCGCGCTCGATCGTGGAAGTAGTCGCCTCGGCAGCTCGGGGAGACCACCACTTCCATGATCGAGCGCGATCATGGACCGGCCGGGTGGAACGGCCGCCGCCCTGCACCGGGCCCGGCGCGGGCGGGCGCGCGGCGCTCGGGCTTGTTGTTCCCGGGCTGGCGCGGATGTCGGGGCCTAGACTTCCGGGGTGACCGGGGCTACGGATGGTGACGGCGGGGCCGCCGAGGACGTCCGTCGGCCGAGCCTGGCGGCGTTGGCCCGGAATCGTCGGGTCTGGCTGATCCTCGCGGTGGTCGCCGGCCTCCTGGTCTGCTGCTGCTCGGCGGTGATCGGCGCGTTGGTGGCGCTCTCCTCCGGCCTGCTCACCGCCTGAACCGGCCGATCGCGGCAGGCCGCGCTCGACTGGCTTGATCGACTCGGGACCGGCGGACCGCTCGACTCACGTCGTGCGCAGCTCGTCCAGGGCCGTGCTGGCGCGCAGGAACAGCACACCGACACCGACCGTCACCAGCACCGCGGCCAGGGCGCCGGCGCCGAGCCACGCCAACTGCTCCAGGGGTACGGCGGGAACCCGCTCGAGCCCGGGGCTTTCGACGACCTGGGTGTACTGCGCACGGGTGGCCGGATCGGCACAGAGCGCGGCCGTGGCGTTGCAGACCTCCATCGAGGATCCACTCCTCGATGCCTTCGGGAACAGCCCACGACCGAGCAACGTGCCCACGGTGAGCGCGAGCAGGATCGCCGGCACCGCCGGAGCCAACGCCTGCCAGGCCACCGATCGGCTCAGCACCGCGCGGGGCACCCCGGTAGCGACAAGTGCGGCGTACGCGCGTCGGCGGGCGACGATCCCCTCCACCAGCGCGACGATCAGCCCGCCGGCCGCGATCAGGACGGCCACCGCGACGGCGGCGTCCACCAGATCCATTGTGGAGAGGTAGAACGAGTCGGAGGTCACTTCGGCCCCGGCGAGCCGACTCTGCTCGCGGTCGAGCTGGCCCTGGGTGGCGAAGTAGGCGCGCAACGCGGCCGCACCGGCACCGAAGATCAAGGCGGAGAGCAGCGCCGCGAAGGTGCGACTGCCCGCCCACGGGTCGGCCATCAACCGGCCCGCGGCGAGCAGGGCCGCGGGACGGCGGGCGTACCGGCGCAGCAACCGCCCACAGTGGTACGAGATCCAGCCGGTGCCGATCACCACGCCGATCATCGCCGTGAACCCACCCGCCGCGAACATCAGCGGCACCAGCCAGGCCACCAACTCTTCGTCGTCGTCGAACCGGTATGCCACCGGGCGGGCAGCCGCGAACAGGACCACGCCAAGCCCGATGAGGAACCCGACCCAGGGGCGCGGGCCGCGCTCGCGGGGGGCCTTGCGGTTCACCCCGAGCGGGCTGGTGGTGACCGTCCGCAGCATCAGTACGGTGGCCAGCGCCGCGACGACCGGCAGACCGAGCACAACCCCGGCCAGTACGCCGGTCGACGGCAGCACATCGGTGGGCAGGGCCAGTCGACCTCGCGCGTCCGGCCGGTGCAGCAGGTCGCGGCCGAGCAGGTAGACACCCAACCCGACGAGCGTGCCGAGCAGGGCGGCCATGCCGGTCTCCAGCACCACCAGCCGGGTGACCTGGCCGGGGGTGGCACCGGCCAGCCGGAGCGCGGCCAACCGGCGGTCCCGTGCCGGCGCACCGAGCCGGGCGCACTGCCCGGCCAGCGCCAGCACCGGGATCATCAGCATCAGCAGCGCGAACGCCGTCCCGCCCCGCAACCCGGGCTCCACGAGCAGAGCGTTGTGGTACTGCTCCGACCACCTGTTCGGGTTCTCATTCGTCGCGGCGGGCGTGGGGATGGCCAGCACGGTGAGCGCCGCGAACCCGGCCAGGGTCGCCAGTAGGGCGCTGAGCGCGGTGAGCACCACCCGCGCGGTGTCGGTGCGGGTGCCGGCGAGCGCGAGGCGGACCAGCGTCGCCGGTCTCACCGGGCTCCGCCGGCCAGCGGCACGTCGAGCCCCAGGCCGGTGTGGTCCACCAGGCCGTCGCGCAGCACGATCTCCCGATCGGCGTACGCGGCGATCCGCGGCTCGTGGGTGACCAGCACGACGGCGGTGCGCTGCTCACGGGCAAGCCGGACCAGATGGGTGAGCACCTGCTCGCCGGTGAGCGTGTCCAGTGCGCCGGTCGGCTCGTCGGCGAAGAGCACCCGAGGCTCGGTCACCAACGCCCGCGCGGTGGCGCAGCGTTGCTGCTGGCCACCGGACATCTCACCCGGCCGCACGTCGGCCACCTCCTCCACGCCGAACCGTGCCAGCCAGGTGAGCGCCGCCGTCCGTGCCTCTCGCCGCCCCGTGCCGGCGAGGAGCAGTGGCAGGGCGACGTTCTCCGCGGCGGTCAACTCGGCGACCAGTTGGCCGAACTGGAACAGCACCCCGAACTCGGTGCGCCGCAGTCGGGACCGGGCCTTCTCCGACCAGGTGTCGATGCGGTGCCCGCGCCAGGTGACCTCGCCGACGTCCGGTCGGAGGATCCCGGCCAGGCAGTGCAGCAGAGTCGACTTGCCGCAGCCGCTCGGCCCGGTGACGGCGACGATCTCGCCCTCGGCCACGTCGAGCGTCACGCCACGCAGTGCGGGTGTCGGGCCGTACGCCCGAACCACGCCGCGAGCCTGGAGTTGCGTCACGGATGCACCTCCCGGTGCCAGTCGGCGACCCGGCCCAGGGTGGTGTGCAGCCACCGCAGATCCGCGTCGAGGTGGGCGATCGCGAAGTCGGCCGCGACCACGTCGCTGAGAGTGGCGGCCGGATCTCCCTTGACCACGGTCAGCTCACGCAGCCGCGCGGTGTGCGCGGCACGCTGAGAGATCAGGTAGGACCGGGCCCGGTCGACGTCGGCGGCCAGCAGCGCCACCACGACCTTGACGAACAGTGTGCTGGTCACGTACGGCATGGGTGGCTCCACCGTGGACAACCACTGGTCCAGCGTGGCCCGCCCCTGCTCGGTCAGCTCGTACGTCGTGCGATCCGGACCGGAGGCGCGGTCCTGCCCGGCGGCGGCCACCAGGCCGTCGCGTTGCAGGCGGCCAAGAGTGGCGTAGACCTGCCCGAAGGCCAGCGGCCGAGCCCGGGGCAGCCGCTCGTCGTGTGCACGCTTGAGCTCATAGCCGTGCCGGCTGCCACCGGCCAACAGCCCGAGCAGAACATGCGGCGTAGACACCCGACCAACTATTCACCGAGCGAATACCCAAGTCAACAACCACCCACCCACCCACCCCACCCCCACCCCCTCCCCACCCCCTCTCACCTCGTTCATCATGGAGTTATAGCGGCGACACGCCGCCGAGACGCGCAATAACTCCATGATCAACGGGGGCAAGGGGGGCGGGGGTGGGGTGGGCAAGGGGGGTGGGGGGTGGGGTGGGGTTATGGGGTGGGGGGCCAGGTGGGGGTGCGGCCGGTTTGGGTTAGGAGGTGGGCTAGGTCGGGCGGCGAGGTTGGGGTTGGGGTTGGCACTGGGTCGGCGAAGACGCCCATCTTGCGGGCCGTCGGGCCCAACTGCTCGACCAGCCCGTGCAGCTCGGCCACCGCCTCCGGGGCCGGTTGGTACGGCTGGCCGGTGGCGACGGCGAGGTCCCAGCCGTGCACGGTCAGGTCCAGCAGAGCCATGCCACCGATGACGGCCTGCGGCATCCCCATGCCCGGCGAGACACCCTCCAGGGTGGACGGATCCGACCAGGCGGCGATCAACCTGTCGGTCTCCGTCTTGAACCGGTCCCGCCAGCCGTCGGTGAGGTGGTCGGGCTTCTCGGCCCACTCCACCTGCCGCTTCTCGGCCAGATCCTGGAAGTTGACCACCACCTCGAACAGGTGGTTGAGCAGATCGCGCACCACGTAGTCCCGGCACGGCGTGGCCAGGTCGAGTTGGTCGTCGGTGATGCCACGCACCACGTCGACGGTTCGCGGCGCGGCGGCCGCCAGCAGGTCGCTAGTCTGAGTGGTCATGGGGCCAGCGTATGAGGGTGGTCTTGAACAAATGCGACACCGACCGCGTGGCGACAGCCGGGGCATCCTCGACCCCGGGCGCATGCTGCGCGAGGTGCGCTTCCGTCGGCACCTGCCGGTGGAGTCGCTACGCCCGTGGGTGGAGCACTACTGGCTGATCGACTGGGCGTTGAGCACACCGTTCGAGCAGCGTGTCCTGCCACACCCGGCGGTGAACGTGGTGTTTCGGCGAGACGGTGACGGGCCCGAGTCCGGCGAGGTGGCCGGGGTGGGCCGCGACCTGTTCCGGATCACGCTCGCCGGCACCGGCCGGGTGTGCGGGGTGCAGTTCCGCCCCGGCGGGTTCCACTCGTTCTGGCGACGACCGGTCACCGAGCTGACCGGCCGCCGGGTGCCGCTGCCCGCTGGCCGGCTGGCCGTACCCCACGAGGTGGTGTGTGGGGCCACCGACGACGAGCGCTGCCGCGCGTTGGACGCCCTGCTCACCGCCTGGGATCCGGAGCCGGATCCGATGGCCGAGGAGGCCGTCCGGCTGGCCGATGCGATCCGCACCGACCGGACGGTGCTGCGGGTCGACGACTTCGCCGCGCGGCACGACGTTCCGGTTCGCCGGTTGCAGCGACTTTTCATCGAGTACGTGGGGGTCGGGCCGAAGTGGGTGATCCGCCGCTACCGGCTCCAGGAGGCCGTCGAACAGGCCGCCGGCGGCCCGCTGTGTTGGGCGGATCTCGCCGCCGACCTGGGCTACAGCGATCAGGCTCACCTGGTCCGCGACTTCACCGCCGTGGCCGGGGTGTCCCCCGCCGCGTACGCCCGCTCGGTGCACTGAGGCCGGCGCCGGCTCAGCGGCGGCGCAGGACGACCACGGCGACGTCGTCCTGGATCTCCGGTGGGGCCAGCTCCACCAGCAGCCGGGCGCAGAACCGGTCCAGGTCGTCGTCGACAGTGGCGCAGACCGCGGCGAGCGCGGCCAGCCCCTCGTCGATTGTCGCGTCCCGCCGTTCGATCAGCCCGTCGGTGTAGAACACCAGCGTGGCCCCGGCCGGCAGCACGAACTCCAGGTCGGCCGGACGAGGCGCGCGGACGCCGAGCAGCGGCGCGGAGTGCTGCACGAACTCGACAGTGCCACCCAGGTTGAGCACCGGCGGAAGGTGCCCGGCACTGGCCAGCCGGACCCGCCCGGTCGGCGGGTGCAGCAGCAGTACGCAGAGGGTGGCGATCTCGTTGGGCAGCAGTGTCCGCATCAGCTCGTTGACCCGGTGCAGGATCTCGCCGGGCTGGTGCCCCTCGACCGCGTACGCCCGCACCGCGTGCCGCAGCTCGGCCATCACTGTCGCCGCGTGCAGCGAGTGGCCGGCCACGTCGCCGATGGCCAGCAGCAGGTGCCCGTCGAGCATCACCAGCTCGTAGAAATCGCCGCCCACCTCGGTCTGCGCGCTGGCCGGCTCGTAGCGCACGGCGAGGTCCAGGCCGGCGACGGTGGGCAGCCCGCGCGGGAGCAGGCTGCGTTGGAGGGTGACGGCGATCCGGTGCTCCTCGTCGAACGAGCGTTGCCCCTCCACGGCCGCCGCCACCGCCTGGGCCAGTTGCTTGAGCACCGGGGTCCGAGCGGTCTGGGTGGCGGTCGGGACCACCACGTACAGCGGGGCCCGGTCCTCGCGCAGCCGGGCGGCGGAGACGGTCACCGTGTCGTCCGCCGGCCAGTCGACAAGCGCCCAGCTGTCCGGGCTCTGCACCCGGACGGTGGCGCCGGTCGGCACTCCGGTGTCGTCGACGACCCAGGGCACCACGGCGGCCGTCGCGCCGGGACCGGCGCAGATCCCCGCGAGGCAGTCACCGTCGAAGGTTTCGGCGATCACCGCCGCGGGGCTCTTGAAGATCTGCGCGGCGCCCTCGGCGGCGGCCTCCAGCAGGCGTGCGAAGGTCGGCGCGGCGTGCACCGCGACTGTCGTGTCGGCCAGCCCGAGCAGGCGTTCGGCGAGCAGTTCGGCGCGCTGCCGGGCCTGGTAGTAGCGCAGCACCGCCCGCGTGGTGGCGATCAGCTCTTCCGGCTCGATCGGCTCGGTCAGGTACGCGTCCGCGCCCCGGGTCAGCCCCTGGGCCCGGTCGGCCACGTCGACGGCGTGCGCCGACACGTGGATCACCGGCATCGCCGGGTGCCGGGCCTTGATCTGTTCGCAGACCTCGTACCCGCTCAGGTCGGGCAGCCGCACGTCGAGGACGACAAGGTCGATCCGGTCCACCTCGACCCGGGCCAACGCGTCGGCGCCGTTCTCGGCTTCGAGCACCGTGAACCCGGCCCGGGTCAGCCAGCTGACCAGCAGGTAGCGCTTGGTACGACTGTCGTCGACGACCAGGATGGTTGCCGGCATGCCGTCCATGCTGTCACGCCCCGCCGATGGGCAGGGAGACGGTGAACGTGCTGCCCCGGCCCGGCACGCTGGCCAGCTCCAGTGTCCCGCCGAGCAGTGTCACCAACCGCCGGGCGTACGGCAGGCCGAGGCCGGTGCCGCCGACCCGGGTGGCGCCCGGCACCTGGTAGAACTCCTCGAAGATCCGGTCGTGCAGCTCGGTGGCGATGCCGGGGCCGGTGTCACTGACCTCGAAGTTCCACCGGTCGTCGTGCTGGCGGGCCCGCAGTCGCACCTCGCCGCGCTCGGTGAACTTCAACCCGTTGTGCAGCAGGTTGCGCAGCACCTGGCCGAGCAGCACCTCGTCGGTGCGCAGCGTGGCCGGCGCGGTCGGCTCCTCCACCACCAGCTCCACCCCTGGGCGGGTGGCCAGGGCGCGCAGTGTGCCGCGCAGTTGGCCGAAGACCGGCCGCAGGTCGACGTCGGCCCAGTCCGGCTCGATCCGGCCGGACTCCGCCTTGGCGAGGTCCAGCAGCTCGTTGACCAGGTTCAGCAGGTCCGCCGCCGACGAGCGGATCAGATCGACCTGGCGGCCCTGCTCCTCGGTGAGCGGGTCGGAGGCGGAGTCGGTGAGCAGCCGCCCCAACCCGATGATCGCGGTGACCGGCGCGCGCAGCTCGTGGCTGACGTTGGCCAGGAAGCGGCTCTTCGACTCGCTCGCCGCGCGCAGTTGCGCCGACTTCTCGTCCAACTCGGCGTAGAGGGCGACGACACCCCGGTTGGTTTCCTCCAACTCCTCGGTGAGCTGGTTGTAGAGCGCCAGCACCCCCCGGTTGGTCTCGGCCAACTCCTCGTTCAGCACGGCCAGCTCGTCGCGCTGACTGCGCACCTCGTCGAGCGCGGCGATGAGTTGCCCGTTCTGCACTGTCAACTCGTCCAGCGCGCTGGCCGGCGCGATACGGCCGAGTTCCGTACGGAACTCGGCGAGCCGCTCCGGGGTCGGCGTCGGCGCGTTGGCCGGAACTCGTCGGGACATCCGTACGACCGTAACCCCCTCGACGGTCGACACGCTCAGTGTGTCGACCAGTCGGGACACCGCGCCGGACTGCGGTTGGTAACCGCCGTCCGGGAGCGCGGCCACCGGGGCCAGGTCGGCGCGCAGGTGGAACCGGCCGTCTGCGCCCTCGTCGACGTGGAAGGAGACGTCCGCGCCGCCGGTCGTGTGCAGCAGGTCCCGGGCCACCTCGCTGAGCGCGGTGGCGATCCGTACCTGGTCCTGGCGTTCGAGGCCGACGACGGCGGCCACCTCACGGCCCCGTTGGCGGATCACGAAGATGTCCTGCTCGACCCGCAGCGCCATCTGCAGCAGCGGCAGCGCTGGCTCGGCGGTCATGCCCAGGACCTCGCGACCAGTACGCAGGCGTCATCACGTCGCACACCCGCGTCGCGCAGCAGGGTCGCGGCCATCACCAGCGGAGACCGCTCCGCCAGGCCCGGGTAGTCGGTCAACCGCCAGCGGTCGACCACACCGTCACTGTGCATCACCAGTCGGGCGCCCGGAGCGAGCGGGTAGTCGTACTCCCGGATCGTCGGCCGTTGGTGACCGGCGATGCCGGGCAGCGACACCAGCCCTCGGCGCTGACCGTCACCCTCGACGACCACGCCGGAGATGTTACCCAGGCCGGCGTAGCGCAGCATGCCGGCCGCCGGTGCCAGCTCGGCGACCGCGAGCGCGGCGCCCCGGGTGTGCGACATGCTCCGGTGCAGGTGACCGACGACCGCGGCCGGTGGCCCGGCGGGGGCGTTCCGGAACGCGGCGAGCGCCGCGTCGGTGGCGGCGGCGGCCAGCGGGCCGTGCCCCAGCCCGTCGCTGACCAGCACCTGGTGCCGCCCGTCGGCGACCCGGACGGCGTACCCGTCACCGCTGACCGTCTCGCCGGTCAGCGGTCGGGTGAGGGCACCCACCCAGGACGGCGGCGCCGGCTCCGCCGGCCAGACCTGCACGGCGAGGACGGTGCCCCGGCCGGGCAGCGAGTAGCCGTCGAACCAACTGGCCTGCCGGACGATGGCGCCCAGACCGATGCCGAGCGTGCCGGTGGTGGAGTGCCCGTCCTGCGACGAGACGGTGAGGTCGGCCATGCCGGGCCCGGAGTCGATGGCGATCAGCTCCACACCGGCCTCCCCGGCGCGGCGTACCGGTCGCAGCAGCAGGACACCGTCGTCGGCGTGCTTGACCAGGTTGCTGGTCAGCTCGGCGGCGACGATGGCCAGGTCGGCGATGCGTACCGCACTCAACTCCACCTGCGCGCCGAGGCGCTCGGCGGCGCGCCGCACGGCGCTCGCCGCGCTGCTGGCCTCCACCCGGAACCAGATGCCACTGTCGGTGACCGCGTCGGCGTTCACCGGGACCACTTGGTGACCGTGATCCGCGTGCCGGTCTCCGCGGATGTCTCGATCTCGAATTCGTCGACGAGTCGGCGGGACCCGCTGAGCCCCAGGCCGAGCCCGCCGCCTGTGGTGTAGCCGTCGGTCAGGGCCAGGCCCAGGTCCGGGATGCCCGGCCCGGAGTCGGCGAAGACGATCCGCACGCCCTTGCGCCGGCCGTTGTCCACGGTCGTCACCTCGACCGAGCCACCGCCGCCGTACACCAGGGTGTTGCGGGCCAACTCGCTCGCCGCGGTGACCACCTTGGTCTGGTCGACCAGGGACAGCTTGACGGTGACGGCCACGGACCGGACCAACTGCCGGACCCGCACCACGTCCTCGTCGCTGCGGACCGCCTGCGCCTGCGGGGGGCCCAGGTCGATGTCCGCGGTCACGTCGTGGCCGTCTCGGCGTCCGGCTCGTCGTCGAGCTGATAATCGAGCAGTTCGTCGGCGTGGGCCGCCGCGATCAGTTCCATGCCGCGCTCGACGTTCAGCGCGGTACGGATGCCGTTCAGCGACAGCCCCAGTTCGACAAGGGTGATGGCGACGGCGGGGCGCATCCCGACCACCACCGTCTCCGCGTCGAGCACCTTGGAGATCGACGCGATGGTGGAGAGCATCCGCCCGACGAAGGAGTCGACGATGTCCAGCGCGGTGATGTCGATGATGACGCCGTGGCAGCCGGTGTCCACGATCCGCTCGGCGAGATCCTCCTGAAGCTGGACCGCCGTCTGGTCGGACATGTCCAACTGGATGGAGACGAGCAGGATGTCGCCGATCTTGAGGATCGGCACCCGTTCCATCAGACGCCCCGGCGCGGCTGGCGGCGGGCGGTCTCCACCCCGGTGAGCCGCAGCACGTGGCGCAGCGCGTCGGCGAGGCTCGCCTTGGTGGCGATGTCGCCGAACTCGATGCCGAGCGCGACGATCGTCTGCGCGATCTGCGGGCGGATGCCGGAGATGATGCAGTCGGCGCCCATCAGCCGGGCGGCCACCACGGTCTTCAGGATGTGCTGGGCGACCTGGGTGTCCACCGCCGGGACGCCGGTGATGTCGATGATCGCGTACGGGGAGCCGGTGTCGACGAGCGTCTGCAGCAGCCGCTCCATCACGACCTGGGCCCGCGCCGAGTCCAGGGTGCCGACCAGCGGGACGGCCACCACACCCTCCCAGAGCTTGACCACCGGCGTGGAGAGTTCGAGCAACTGCTCGGCCTGGTCGGCGATCAGGCTCTCCCGGGTGCGGACGAAGCTCTCGAAGGTGAACAGGCCCATCTCGTCGACGAGCTTCGAGAAGGCGACGTAGTCGTGCAGTGCGTTGACGCCGCCGGCCTCCTGCACCAGCTCGGCCAGCACGTCCTTGAGCGCGAAGATGCTCACCGTGGTCTCGGTGGCGGAGAAGCCCTGCCGGGCCCGACCACGGGACAACTCGGTGAGCGCGGCGCGCAACTCGGCGGCGTTGTCGGTGGACAGGTCGATCTCGCCCTGCTCACCGGCGGTGACGACGACGCGATGCAGGTCCTGGACCTGCCGGCGCAGCTCGGCCTGGCTCAACCGGCCCCGCAACGAACTGGTGACGATCTCGGTCCACCGAGACGTGACCCGTTCGGCCTGCCCGCTGAGCAGCGCGGCGAGCCGACCACTCTCTTCGGTGCTCAACGCCATTTGGAACCCCCTTGACCTGGACCGGGCGGACTCTATCACCGGGGCCTGACCAACTACTTGCCCCGTAGCAACGGAATGACGACGGCCACCGGATCCCGGCTCCCCGTTCTGCGTACGCCCCCGGTCGTGGGATACCGTTCCCCCGATAACAGGAGGTCTGGCAAATGTCCTTGACGGTGCACACGGAACAGCGCGGCGACGTGGTCGTCGTGTCGGTCGCGGGCGAGCTGGACATGGCCACCGCACCGCAGCTTCAGGACCAGATCACCGACCTGCTCGACAAGGGCCGCAGCCGGCTGGTGTTCGACCTGGCGGACGTCTCGTTCTGCGACTCGACGGGTCTCTCGGTCTTCGTCCGCGCCAAGAACAGCTGCGACGAGGCCGGCGGCGTGGTGCGACTGGCCGCCCCGCAGCGGGGTGTGTTGCGCATCCTCGAGGTGAGCGGGCTGGTCGAGGTGCTGCACACCTACCCGACGGTGGACGAGGCAGTCGCCGGCGAACCGACGTCGGCCTCCTGACCGCTGCCGTTCGTCACTCGTCCTCGACGTAGCGGGGGCGGGAGATCGCCATCCCCGCCACCGTCTGCACGGCGAGCGCGCCCAGCAGGAACCCGATCGGCACGGTCCAGCCGCCGGTGACCTCGTAGAGGATGCCGACCAGCAGCGGGCCGAGAGCCGCGATCACGTACCCGGTGCTCTGCGCGAACGCGGAGAGCGCGACGGTCCCCTCGGCCGTGCGGGCCCGCAGGCCGATCGCGGTCAGGATCATCGGGAACGCGCCCTGACCGATCGCCAGCAGGATGATCCAGAGCAGCGCGGCCCCGTGCGGGGCGAGCGCCAGCCCCAGGTAGGCAAGCGTCGACGCGGTGGTCATCCCGAGCACCAGCGGACGCAGGCTGGTCATCCGGCCGGCCACGGTCGGCATCACCAGGGCGATCGGCACGCCGAGCGCGGTCACTCCGGCGAGCAGCAGTCCGGCCGACTCCGGCTGGTAGCCGGCATCCCGGAACAACTGGGCCAGCCAGCCCATGATCGCGTACCCACTCAGTGACTGCGCCCCGAAGTAGACGGCCATCGCCCAGCCGAGCCGGGTCCGCGCCGGCCGGACCCGCACCGGCGCGGTGCCGGCCGCCGTCGGGGTCGAGCGCCGCGCGCCCGCCCGGGTCCGCAGCGCCAGCGGCACCCACGGGAGTACGGCCACCGCGGCCATCGCTGCCCAGACGCCCAGCCCCGCCCGCCAGGAGCCGAAGGCGTGCGCGATCGGCACCGCGGAGGCCGCGGCCACCGTCGTGCCCAGGGTCAGTGCCATCGTGTACGCCCCGGTGACCAGCCCGGTCCGGTGCGGGAAGTGCTGTTTGACAAGCATCGGCAACAGGATGTTGGCGACCGCGATCCCGGCCAGCGCCAGGGCGCTGGTGAGCACGAAGATCCAGGCCGAGTCGGTGGCGGCCCGGAGCACCTGGCCGACGGCGAGGGCGAGCATGGCGACCACCAGCACCCGGGCGGGTGCCACCCGACGGACCAGCCACGGGGTGAGCGCGCCGAGGCCGGCGAACGCGATGGTCGGCAGGGTGGTGACCAGACCGGCCATCGTGCCGGAGAGCCCCAGCCCGTCGCGGACCTCGTCCAGCAGCGCGCCGAGGCTGGTCACCACGGCGCGCAGGTTGAGCGCGACAAGCAGCATCCCGACCAGCACGAGCGCGCCACCGGTCGCCGGGTGCGTCCGTCGGCCCGTACCCGGGTCGCTCGTCGAGGGTGGGTCGACGAGGACGGGAGCGGGCGGCGCCGGAGCGGCGGTGGGTGGCGGGGTCATGACCACTAACCTACAATCATGGGATGAATTATGGGCCGGTGTTGTAACCAGTGCCACCATCTGGCGATTCCCCCTCCGCACCGCAGGTGCCGCCCCGCGGCCAGCCCGCCGTGCCGCCCCGCGGCCACCGGGTCCGGCAGACCATCGAGCAGCTCCGCGCCCGCATCCTCGGCGGCGAGTGGCCCGTCGGCGGGCGCATCCCCACCGAGCCGCAACTGGTCGCCGCGCTGGGCGTGGGGCGCAACACGGTCCGCGAGGCCGTCCGCGCCCTGGTGCACGCCGGGGTGCTGGAGTGCCGGCAGGGCTCCGGCACCTACGTGGTGTCCACCGACGAGCTGGCGCCGGTGGTCGCCCGTCGACTCGGCGACGACCGGATGACCGAGGTCGTCGAGGTGCGGCGCGCCTTCGAGGTGGAGGCCGCCCGGCTCGCCGCGCTGCGGCGTACACCGGAGGACCTGGCCGCGCTCGACGGCCTGCTCGCCGAACGCGAGGCCGCCTGGCACGGCGGCCGGGTCGACGCGTTCGTCGAGGCCGACGCGGCGCTGCACGTCGCGGTGGTCGCCGCCGCGCACAACGCCATGCTCGCCGAGCTGTACGCCTCGGTCGGCACCGCCCTGCGCAGCACTGTCGCCCAGGCGATGGGGGGCGCGCTCACGCCCGAGCGCTACGTCGACCACACCCGACTGGTCGAGGCGATCCGGGCCAGCGATCCGGGCCGGGCGGCGAGCGAAGCCGGCGCTTTTCTGGAGCCCACCGGCGGGGCATAGGTTGTGCCCGACAGAAAAGCGGACACCTCGGGAGTACGGATGCTCAAGGGCTTCAAAGACTTCATCATGCGCGGCAACGTCGTCGACCTGGCGGTCGGTGTCGTCATCGGCGCCGCGTTCACGGGCGTGGTCACCCAGCTCACCAAGTCGTTCCTCGAACCACTGATCCGGGTCATCGTGCTGCTCATCACCGGCAGCGACAAGGGCCTGGCCGGCACGGCGCCAAAGTTCCGCGGCATCGCGTTCGACTGGATCGCCTTCGTCAACGCGGTGATCACCTTCCTGCTCACCGCGGCGGCGCTCTACTTCCTGGTCGTCTACCCGATGAACCGGCTGGCCGAGCGGCGCAAGCGCGGCGAGGAGCCGCCGCCCTCCGCGCCGAGCGAGGAGGTCAAGCTGCTCACCGAGATCCGGGACGCCCTGGTCTCCGCCGGCCACACCACGCCCGGCCAGCAGCGCGGGGCGCTGGACGACGTGCTGGGCCGCCGTCCCGAGCCGCCGACGCAGCGCTGACCGAACGGATGCACATCGGCCCCTGCGGGATTCCCGCAGGGGCCGCACTTTCTCGTACGTGTGTTCGATAGAGTCCCGCCATGGAGCAGCGGAAGCACTGGTGGAACGGGAAGTGGGGGCGACTGGCCCGGCGGGACGTCTTCCTGCGGGTGGACGCCGACCGGTGGCACGTCGAGCAGCGCGCCGGCGGCGCCGAGGGCATCTCCCGGTTCTACGAGTACGGCAGTGCGGACGAGGCCGAGGACACCGTCCGGGCGCTCCTGGACGGCCCGGACACCTGGCGGGAGCTGTCCCCCCGCCCGCCGGGCAGCTGGACCCTCCCGAACGGCTGAGCGGTCGCCGCCGCCCACCGTCACTCCAGACCTGGGGGCGGTGGTGCACTCCATCGGTGCTGACTCAGCGGCATAAATATGCCTCAGAGTCATCATCCTCTCGGGCTCCGTCGCCCCCTGGCCCGCCGCCGCAGGGCTGCCGGCGGCGTTTAGCGGCGCACCGCCCCGGGAACCGCTCTGGGATGGACCAGCAGGGCGAGCAGCAGACGACCATCTCACGGATCACCACCGGGATGCCGGTGATCGACTCGACCGGCACCGAGGTCGGCACGGTGGACCTCGTCCAGCGGGCCGATCCGAACGCGGTGACCGTCCAGGCACCGACCGCCGACCCGGGCAGCAGCCTGGACGAGTTGATCGAGGCGACCGCGGTCGAGGAGCCGGACGTTCCGGCCGACCTGGCGGCGCGGCTGCTGCACAGCGGTTACCTGAAGGTCTCGACCGAGCTGACCCGCACCGGCGCGGTCTACGTGCCGGCCGACCGGATCGGGTCGGTGGCCGACGGCCGGGTCCTCCTCGCCGTGGGCGTGGCCGACCTGCCACCCGAGGAGTAGCCCTCAGCCCCGAGATCCAGTCGGCACGTCGGCAGGACTGGCCGTCGGCACGTCGCCGGGCGCGGCGGGTGCGGCCGGTGGGCGGCGGTGGAAGAGCAACAGCATCAGGCAGCCCGCGATCAGGCCCCAGAACGCGCCGCCCACGCCGATCAGGGTCACCCCGGAGGCGGTCACCACGAAGGTGACCACGGCGGCCTCGCGGGTCGCCGAGTCGGTCACCGCCGCGGCGAGCGCGGTGGCGAGGGCGCCCAGCAGGGCCAGCCCGGCGACCGCCTCGATGAGGATCGGCGGGGCGACCGCGACAAGTGCGGTGGCCACACCGGCGCCCAGGCCGAGCAGGGCCAGCCCGGCGCCGGCGGTGACCGAGGCGACCCAGCGGCGGTCCGGGTCCGGATGGGCGTCCGGGCCGGCGGCCAGCGCGGCGGTGATCGCCGCGAGGTTCACCGCGTGCCCGCCGGCCGGGGCGGCCAGCAGGCTGGCCAGGCCGGTGGCCCGCAGCGCGGCGCCGAACGGTGGCCGGTAGCCGTAGCCGGCCAGCACCGCCATGCCTGGCACGTTCTGTGCGGCCATGGTGACCAGGAACAACGGTAGGGCCAGGCCGACCAGGGCGGACGCTTCCCAGGCCGGCGCGGTGAGGACGATCGACGGGGCCAGCGTGGCACCGGTCAGACCGGTGGGCGGCGCGGTCAGCGCGATCGCGACCACCGCCACCAGCAACGCGCCGGGCACCGCCCAGCGGCGGGCGAAGCGGTGCAGCAGCAGCCAGCCGACCACCACCGGCCCGGCCACGGCGGGCAGCTCCACGAGCGCGCGGACCGGGGCGGTGCAGAGCGGGAGCAGCACCCCGGCGAGCATGGCGCCGGCCACCGGCTTGGGGATGGCGGCCACCGCACGGCCGAGTGGCGGAAACAGTCCGGCCGCCACGACCAGCACACCGGAGACGAGGAAGGCGCCCACCGCGACCGGCCAACCGCCCGGCGGCGCTCCGGTGGCCACCAGCAGCGCCGCGCCCGGCGTGGACCAGGCCACGCTCATCGGTATCCGGTGCCGCCAGCCCAACCAGGCGGCGGCGAGCCCGCACGCCACGCAGAGGGCGAGCAGGCCGGAGGCGGCCTGTGCGTCCGACGCGCCGGCCGCCCGGAGCCCGGCCAGCACGACGGTGAACGAGCTGGCGAAGCCGACCAGGGCGGTCACCACGCCGGCCAACACCGGTTGGACGCGTCCGGCCATGCCACCCTCCCCAACTGTTCCGTTTACGGAACGACAGTGTGTAGCACGATAGCCGGGTGCCGCAGTCACCACCAGCCCGCCGCCCCGGCCTCGACGTGGACCCCGCCGTCGTCGGCCGCCGGGTCCGCGCCCTGCGCGAGGAGCGGGGAATCTCACTGTCCACTTTGGCCCGGCTCGCCGGTGTCGGAAAGGCCACCCTCTCCGGCCTGGAGAACGGCACCCGCAACCCGACCCTGGAGACACTCTGGGCGGTCACCGCGCAGCTCGGCGTACCGTTCACCGCCCTGCTGGCCGAGCCGACCGCGGGGCCCACCGCACACGGCGCCGCGGTCACCGCCACCCTGCTGGAGGTGTTCACCGACACCGACGCGACCTACGAGCTGTACCGGATGCGGGTCGCGCCCGGCCCGGTGCAGCTTTCCCCCGCCCACCAGCCGGGCGTCACCGAGCACATCACCGTCTTCGCCGGGGTGCTGCGCGCCGGACCGGTCGACGCGCCGCTGACCGCCCCGGCCGGCGGTCACCTCCGCTGGGTGTCCGACGTGCCGCACAGCTACGCGGCGGTGGGTGACGAGGAGGTCGCCGCCAGCCTGTTACTGCGCTACCCGCGCCGCTGAGGCCCGGCCGATCGGTCACGCACCGTCGGGCCCGTCGACGAAAATCGCAATCATTTCTCGACGCACGCAGGAGGCGTAGAGACGAAGGCGGGGTGTTCTTGGCAAGCTTGACCCCATGACGCTGATCCTCCGCTCGGTCATCCTCAACGACATCGGCCTGGTCCGCACCAACAACGAGGACTCCGCCCTCGCCGGTGACCGCCTGATCGCCGTCGCCGACGGCATGGGCGGGCTGCCCGCGGGCGAGGTGGCGAGCGAGATCGTGATCCGGATCCTGGACGAGCTGGCCCCGCCCACCGAGCCGGACGGCGCCGCGGACGCCCTGCGTGCCGTGGTCAGCACCGCCAACCAGCGCATCCACGCCGCCATCACCGTCGACCCGAGCCGCGACGGGATGGGCACCACGCTCACCGCGGCGCTGCTGGCCGGCGAGACGCTGGTCCTCGCCCAGGTCGGCGACTCCCGCTGCTATCTGTTGCGCGACGGGGAGCTGACCCAGCTCACCCGGGACGACACGTTCGTCCAGGCACTTGTCGACCAGGGCACCCTCTCCCCGGAGCAGGCCCGCCACCACCCGCAGCGCTCCCTGGTGACCCGGGCCGTGCAGGGCGCCGACACCCCACCGGCGGTCGGTGTGCTCACCGTGGTCCCCGGCGACCGGCTGCTGCTGTGCAGCGACGGGCTCTCCGACTACGTCGAGGACGACGCCATCGCGGCGGCGCTTGGCATGTACGCCGATCGCCACCAGTGTGGCGAGCAGTTGGTGAAGCTCGCCCACCACGCCGGCGCACCGGACAACGTCACAGTCGTCGTCTCCGACGTCGTCGCCCACTGACCTCGCCGGATCCCGCTCGGCGGTTCGTCGGAACCGGTCGGCTCGGGTTCGGCCGCCTCGCTAGGTAGTTGTGCCATCTAGCTTGCGCCGCTACTGTCCGACCCGTGGATTCCGACCGGCGCGGGCAGTGGCTGCGCGGGGTGCTCGACATCTGTGTCCTGGCCCTGTTGGCCGACCGCGAGTCCTACGGCTACCAGCTCGCCCAGGCGCTCGAAGCGACGGGCGTGGGGCCCATCCAGGGCGGCACGCTCTATCCCGTGCTGCTGCGCCTGCAGAAGACCGGCCTGGTGACCGCGCAGTGGCGGGAGGGCAGCGCCGGGCCGGCCCGCAAGTACTACCGGCTCACCGACGACGGGTACGCGGCACTCCGCACGGGCGGCAACGCCTGGCTCGCCTTCGTCGGGCCGGTGAACGACATCGTCACGAAGGGGGTCACCCGGTGAACGCCGACGATTGGCTGCGAACGCTCACCGCCGAGCTGCACCAGCGCCGGGTCGCGGCGGACGCCGCCCGGCACGTGGTCGCCGAGGCCGCCACCCACCTGCGCGAGGGGGGCGGCGACCCGTGGGTCGTCTTCGGCCCACCCCAGCAGTACGCGGGCGCGGTGGTGGAGAGCATCGGCACCGCGCCGGGACCGCGCCCCGGGCCGGTCCGGCTGCACGCGGAGGGCATCACCAAGCGGTACGGGCGGCGAACGGTGCTGCGCGACGCCACGCTCACCGTCCGGGCCGGACAGATCGCCGCCGTCGTCGGGGCGAACGGCTGCGGCAAGAGCACCTTCCTGCGGATCTGCGCCGGGCTGATGTCACCCGACGCCGGTGCGGTGACCGTCTCCGGACGGCTCGGCTACTGCCCACAGTCCGGCGGCACCGCCGACTTCCTGCTCGCCGACGAGCATTTCGTGCTCGTCGGCGCCGGCCAGGGCGTGGCCCGGGGGCCGGCGCGCCGGGCCGGTCGGGCGGCGGCTCGGCAGCTCGGTTGGGAGGCGGACGGGGACGTGCAGGCCCGCCACCTGTCCGGCGGCACCCGGCAGAAGCTCAACCTGACCATGTCCACGCTCAGCGCCCCGGACGTGCTGCTGCTCGACGAGCCCTACCAGGGCTTCGACCAGGGCACGTACGTCAACTTCTGGGACCAGCTCGGTCGGTTGCGGGACGCCGGCACGGCCGTCGTCGTGGTGACCCACCTGCTCACCCAACTCGACCGGGTGGACATCGTGCTCGACCTGACCCCGGCACAGGTGACCGGGTGGCACACGCCAGGCGTCCAGGGAGGCCGTCGATGAACCGGCTCGTCGTCGTCGCCGAGATGACCCTGCGAGAGTTGCTGCGGCGTCGGGGCGTACTCCTGCTGTTGTTGTCGATGCCGTTGACCTTCTACCTGATCCGGCGGGACGCCTATCTCGGGCAGTCGGTCCGGTCGCTGCTGCTGGGTGTGGGTTGGGCGGTGAGCACCGCCGCGCTGTTCGCCACCACCGCGGCCCGCGAGTTGGAGCCGAGGCTGCGGCTGGCCGGCTACCGTCCCCATCACCTCTACCTCGGCCGGGTGCTGGGCCTGTGGACGGTGGGGCTGGTCATCGCCGTGCCGTTCTTCCTGCTCCCCATGATCGACGGCGCGGACCTGCGGTACGGCGGTCTGGCCGCCGCGCTGCTCTGCTCGGTCGCGGTGGCGGCGCCGTTCGGGATGCTGATCGGCGCGCTGCTGCCCCGCGAGATGGAGGGGACGCTGCTGCTGCTCACCGTGGTGACGGTGCAGATGTTGATCGACCCGGCCGGCTCCGGGGCGAAGTTGACGCCGTTCTGGTCGACCCGGGAGATCGCCACCTGGGCGGTGGACCACACCGACCAGGGCTACCTCTCCCGAGGCGTGCTGCACGGGCTCGCCGTCACCGTCCTGCTGGTCGTCGGTGTGGCCGCCGTGGTCAGCGTCCGCCTGCGCCGCCGCCGGCACCTGCGACACCTGCCGGTGGGATGACCGGCCCGGATACCGCCAATCCGGTTGCTCCGGCCAGCACGGCGGGTTGAGATGGGCGGATGACCATCCGCCGGGTGACCGCCGACGAACGTCTCACCACCAGCTTCCCGCTGGCCGCGTACGCCTTCGAGTCCTCGCCACTCGGTGCCGCACGGATCGACGAGTTCCGCGACTACCTGCCCTACCAGGAGGGCAACCGGACGCTGATCGCCGAGGAGGACGGCGTCACGCTGGCCGCCGCCTCGTCCATTCCGATGCGGCAGAACCTGCGCGGGAAAGTGCTGCCGATGGCGGGTGTCGCCGGGGTCGCCACCCACCCGCTGGCCCGCCGGCAGGGGCACGTCCGGACACTGCTGCACCAACTCCTCGACGAGGTACGCGACGAGGGGCACCCGGTCAGCACGCTCTACCCGTTCCGGCCCAGCTTCTACGCCCGGTTCGGCTACGTCGGGCTGCCCAAGCCGCGGCGGGTCACCTTCTCGCCGGCCCACCTGGGCTCGCTGCTGCGCGCGGAGCTGCCCGGCGAGGTCGGCTGGGAACGCATCGGCACCGGCTATCCGGCGTGGCGCGCGTTCACCGAGCGCTGCCTGACGCAGCGGCACGGCTTCGCGCTCTTTCCGGACTACCGGGCGGACGGGATGCGGGAGCGGGACGAGTACTGGCTGCTCACCGCCCGCGTCGACGGCGAGGTCACCGGCGCGGTGACCTACCGGATCGACGAGCACGGCGGCACGCTGCACGGCAACGAGTTGCTGGTCGCCGATCCGCTCGCGCGGGTGTTGCTGTTGCAGTTCTTCGCCCGGCACGTCGACCAGGTCGACCGGATCACCGTGCAGGTCCCGCCGGACGAGCTGCCGGAGCTGTGGCTGACCGACCTGGACGTGCACGTCGAGGCACGCGTCGCCGTGCCGGGTACGTCCGCCCCGATGGCCCGGCTGTTGTCGCTTGACGCGCTGGGCGGGCTGCCGGCCGGCCCCGGTCGGGTACGGATCGAGCTGACCGGGGACCGCTGGCTGGCCGGCACCCACCTGCTGGACGGCACGACCGGCGCGCTGGAGTTGGTCGCCGACACCGCCGGCCGCGCGCCGACCGCCACCCTCACCGCGGCCGGGCTCTCCGCCCTGGCGTACGGGGTGCTGGATCCGGCCGAGCTGCCGTTGCGGGGGTTGGGCGAGGTGCCGGTGGACGCCGCCGCGGAGCTGCGGGACGTCTTTCCCCGCCGGGTGCCGTACGTCTTCGCCGACTTCTGAGCCTTCCTCACAACTGGGTTTGTCGTCCCGGCGGCTGTGGGTACGGTCCCGCGAATGCCGGAGTGGTTACAGGCGGGTGGGTGGGGGCTGCTGGCCGGGTCGGCCCTGCTGGTCGGGGCGGCGGTCGGTTGGTTCGCCCGGGTGCCGCAGCGCGTCATCGCGTCGATCATGGCGTTCGGGGCGGGTGTGCTGCTCTCCGCCGTGTCGTTCGAGTTGATCGCCGAGGCGCACGCGCAGGGCGGGCTGCTGCCCACGGCGCTCGGCGCGGGCGGCGGTGCGGTCGTCTACACCCTGGCCAACGTGGCCCTCGCCCGGCACGGCGCGCGGCACCGGAAGCGCTCCGGCGACCAGCAGCCCTCCGAGGGTGAGCAGCCCGGCTCGGGGTCGGCGATCGCGGTGGGCGCGCTGCTGGACGGCGTACCGGAATCCGTGGTGATCGGCGCGAGCCTGCTCGGCGGGGGCACGGTCAGCCTGGTCACGGTGGCGGCGGTCTTCCTCAGCAACGTGCCGGAGGGCCTGTCCAGCGCGGCCGGCATGCGCCAGGCCGGCCGGTCCCGGCGGTACGTCTTCCTGCTCTGGATCGGCATCGCGCTGATCAGTGGTGCGGCCGCACTGCTCGGCAACACGGTGCTGGGTGGGGCACCGCCGGAGGTGCTGGCCGGAATCACGGCGCTGGCCGCCGGGGCGATCCTCGCCATGATCACCGACACCATGGTCCCGGAGGCGTTCGAGAACGCCCATCTGCTCGTCGGTCTCATCACTGTCGCCGGCTTCCTGACCGCCTTCGCCCTCTCCCACGCCTGAGCGCTCCGCAGCGGGCTGGCCAGCTCGGGTGGAACAGGCCTTAGCATCACGGGGTGCGCATGACGTCGGTTGCCGCCCTCCTCGTCCTCGGTGTCGCCGCGGCGACCCTGCCCGCCTGTGCGGCCGACGACCCGACCCCGGCCTTCCAGCCCGGCGCGTCCGCCGCGCCGGTGGCCCCGCCGACGAGTGCCCAGGCCGAGGCACCGCAGACCCGCGACGGTCTCGGCGGCCCGGGGGCCAGCGCGAGCCCGAAGCCCGCCGGAAAGGTGCTCGCGGCCGGCAACCCGAACGGCACGGCCACCGTGCCGGCCGAGGCGCGGGCGGTGGACACCTCGAAGCCGACCCGGACCATCGGCACCGGCACCCCGGCGAGCTGCACCTCCGCGGCGGTCGTGCAGGCCGTCGCGGCCGGCGGTGTCATCACGTTCAACTGCGGGCCCGCCCCGGTGACGATCAAGATGACCGCCACCGCGAAGGTCCGCAACGCCAACGGGCCGAAGGTCGTGCTGGACGGCGGCGGCACTGTCACCCTGAGCGGTCAGGGGCAGCGCCGCATCCTCTACCTGAACACCTGCGACGAGGCCCAGGGCTTCACCACCTCGCACTGCCAGAACCAGGACCACCCGCAGCTCACCGTGCAGAACCTGACCTTCGCCGACGGCAACTCCACGGGCGAGAAGGCCGAGGGTGGTGGCGGTGGTGCCATCTTCGTACGCGGCGGGCGGTTCAAGGTGGTCAACTCGCGCTTCGTCCGCAACCGCTGCGACCGCACCGGCCCCGACCTGGGCGGCGCGGCGATCCGGGTGCTGAGCCAGTATGAGAACAAGCCCGTGTACGTGGTGAGCAGCACCTTCGGCGGCGCAGCCGGCCAGGGCGGCTCCTGCTCCAACGGGGGCGCGCTGAGCAGCATCGGCGTCTCCTGGGTCGTGCTGAACAGCGTGCTCAGCCACAACGAGGCGATCGGCAGCGGTGCCAACCCGGCCAAGTCCGGCACGCCCGGCGGCGGCAGCGGCGGCGCCATCTACTGCGACGGCAACGAGTTCACCGTGCGGATCGCCGGCACGATCATCGAGAACAACCGGGCGAACGAGGGCGGCGGCGCGGTCTTCTTCGTCAGCAACAACCGCACCGGCACGATGCGGATCGAAAACTCGACCCTGCGCCGCAACCCCAGCGGCAAGTTCGAGACCCGAGGCTTCCCCGGCATCTTCTTCCTGGGCGCCCAGAACCCCACGGTCACCGGTTCCAAGCTCAGCTGATCGGAGGTCAGTAGGGGTTTCCCTGGCCCGGAGGGCGGGCCTGGAGGAGGGCGGCGGGGCGGCCGGGCAGGTTCGGCGCGCCGGACATCGGTGGGCTTGCCGTGTGGTCGCCGTCGGCCATGCCGGCGAAGAGTTCCCTGAGCGCCGTCAGCGCGCTGATCTTGGGTTGCCAACCCAGCTCGGTCTCCGCCCGCTCGCTGGACATCAGCGGGGCGTTCAGGCCCAACTCCACCCAGCCCGCGTCGACCGGCTGCAGCCGCGCCCGCCAGGTCAGCGCCGCCGCCGCCCGCAGCACCGGCGCGGCGACCGGCACCGTCCAACCGTGGAAGTGCCGAGCCACCAGCTCCGGGGTGAGCACCGGGTCCGCGGCGACGTTGAAAGCACCGCGCACATCACCCAAGACCGCCCGGGTGTACGCATCGGCCACGTCGTCGGCGTGCACCGCCTGCATCCGCAGCCGACGGTTCGTCGGCACCAGCGGGATCCGGCCGAAGCGCAGCAGCCGCACCGGCGCCAGCGGACCCAGGAAGTAGCGGGTGATCTCCGTTCCCGCGGCCCGCTGGAAGATCAACCCGGGTCGCATCCGCACCACCCGCAGCGTCGGGTGATCACGCTCGATCCCGTCCAGCAGCGCCTCGACCTCCGCCTTGTGCTCGCTGTACGACGAGCCGGGCACACCCGTGGTCGGCCACCGCTCGCTGATCGGGTGGTCCTTCGGGCCGGGGGCGTAGGTGCCGACCGACGAGGCGTACACCACCGCCGGCACACCGGCCCGGAGCACCGCGTCGAACACCGCTCGACTGCCCTCGACGTTGGTCCGACGCAGCACCCGCTGGTCGTGACTGGGCTGGATCTGCCAGGCCAGGTGCACCACCGCGTCCGCACCCGCGAACATCTCGGCGAGCTGCCCCGCCGCGCCCGGCGCCCCGATGTCGCAGGAGTGCCACCGCACCTGGTCGTACGGCTCACCGGCATCCGGCGCGGGCAACCGTCGGACCACCCCGACCAGCTCCACGTCCCGCTCCTGACGGAGCCGCCGCAGCACCGCCGTACCGACATTGCCACTCGCCCCCACCACCACGATCCGCATGCTCGACCCCGTACCCGCCCAGCAGCCGCTCAACCGCCCACCCGGTAAGGGCCGCAGGGCTTGGGTGCGGGCAGGACCCGTCGACACCGCTCGGGCACGTCCGGATTTCCCGGGCACAATTGGGCTGTGGAACGTCACGAGTTCGGTGCCGCGGTGCGCCAGTTGCGGGAGAGCACGCCGCCTGCGGCTGTCGGGCTGCCGATCGGCCGTCGGCGGGTGCGGGGGTTGCGCCGGGAGGAGCTCGGCGAGCTGGCGGGGATGTCCGCGGACTACGTACGCCGGCTGGAGCAGGGGCGCAGCCACCCGTCCGCCGGGGTGGTGAACGCCATCGCCCGGGCGCTACGGATCGGGCGGGCGGAGTACGAGCGGCTCTGCGCGCTGGCCGGGTACGCCGCCGCGGACGGCCAGGTGCCGAACGAGATCGGTCCGGGCGCGATGCGGCTGCTGGAACGGTTCACGGACACTCCGATGTTCGTCTCCGACGCGGCGATGAACCTCGTCGCCGTGAACAGCGCGTTCATGGCTCTGGGGCACTGGGAACTCACCGGGCAACCCTGGGAGTGGAACATCGCGTGGCGTACGTTCTGCGATCCGTTCAACGGCTTCAAGCAGTCCACCATTGACGCGACCGATCACGAATCGATCCTCGCTGCCCGGCTGAAGAGCGCGCTGTTGCGCTACCCCGCCGACGCGTCGCTCGCCACGCTGGTGGACGAGATGCGAAGCCGAAGCCGCCTGTTCGACACCCTGTGGCGCGCGCCACGACCGGTGGCGGCCTACGAGAGCAGTGCCGCGTTCATTCATCCGGACGGCGGCGCCGTCACGCTCGTCGGCAGCCTGCTCGCCATCCCGGGCGACGATCTGGCGGCTCTGCTGCTCACCGCGGCTCCCGGCTCGGCCGATGCGGCGCGTCTCGCGGAGATCGTCGGCGTCGCCGGGGCACCGACAGTCATCAAGGTGGGCCAGCCCGGCCCAGGTTAACCGCACCAAATCCTGTGAAGGTAAGTGACGTCTCCAGCGAACGCGGATCCAGTCGCTGCCTCCGGGCGGCTCCGGTGAGGCGGGGCTGGATGCCTTCGCAACTCGAAGCAGACCGCAGGGAGCATCCCTGCGTCGCAAGCGCTTCGAGTGCGGAGTCCATCGACGGCGCTCACCGAGGCAGGTTCAGCGATGAAGGCAGTACGTTTCCACGAGTTCGGCGGTCCTGAGGTCCTCCGCTACGAGGACGTCGAGCAGCCCACCCCCGGCGCCGGGCAGGTCCGGATCCGCGTCGCCGCGACGTCGTTCAACGGCGTCGACGGCAACATCCGCGCAGGCTACATGCAGGGCCCGATCCCGGTGGAGCTGCCGCACACTCCCGGTCTCGATGTCGCCGGCACTGTCGACGCGCTCGGTGACGGCGTGGACGACGTCGCGGTCGGCGACCGTGTCGTCGGCTTCCTGCCGATGACGGGGACCGGGGCGGCCGCGGAATATGTGATCGCGCCGGCGGAGATCCTGACGGGGGCACCCAGGAACATCCCGTTGGCCGACGCGGCGGCGTTCCCGCTGGTGGGCCTGACCGCGTGGCAGGCGCTGTTCGACCACGGCAAGCTGACCGCCGGCCAGCGGGTGCTGATCAACGGCGCCGGCGGAGCGGTCGGCGGATACGCGGTGCAGTTGGCCAAGGAGGTCCGCGCCCACGTGATCGCCACGGCCAGCCCACGCAGCGCCGAGCGGGTCAAGGCTGCCGGCGCCGACGAGGTGATCGACCACACCACCACCGACGTGACCGCGGCGGTGACCGAGCCGGTCGACCTCGTACTCAATCTCGCGCCCGTCTCCCCGGAACAGCTGGCCGCGCTGGTCACGCTGATCCGCGACGGCGGCACCCTGGTCAACACCACAGTCTGGATGCCCGCCCCCTCGGACGAGGCGCGCGATGTGCGGGGCATCGACCTGTTCGTCCGCAGCGACGCCGACCAACTCGCCGACCTGGCCGCTCGGATCAGCACCGGAGAGTTGGTCGTCGACGTCGCCCAGCGGGTGGCGCTGGCCGACCTGCCCACACTCCACGCCCGGGCCGGCGCGGGCGAGTTGCCGGGCAAGACCGTCGTCCTCGCGCCCACGGCCTGACACCCGATGACCGACAGCCGCACCAACCCGTCAGGCACTCCGGCCATACCGCTGCTCATCAGCCGGACCGACCGCACGGTTTCGATCACGGTCCAGCAACGCACCCCGGTGGCGCCCGCCACCGCGTTCCGGGTGATCGCGCCGATCGACCTGCCCAGCGTCTTCCACCGGGTCGGGCCGTTCCCCGGCGTCAAGGGCGTGGCCAACCAGACGGAGACCTGGGATCACGTCGGCCCCACCCGTAACCCGCAGTTCGAGGACGGGTCACAGGCCAGCGAGCAGTTGACCGAGTACACGGAGGGTTCGATCTTCGCGTACCAGCTGACCGGGTTCACGAACGTCCTCTCCCGCCTTGCGTCCGGGGTGCGGGGCGAGTTCAACTTCAACCCCGACGGAGACGGCACCCTCATCCGCTGGACCTACGAGTTCAAGCCGCTCCCCGGCCGGCGCCCCATCCTCGCCGGCCCCTTCGCCCCCCTGTGGCGCCGCTACCTGGCGGCCGCCCTGGACCGGTGCGTGCAGGCGGCCGAGGCGCAGGAGCCGCGGCTGTAGCAGTCCCGGCCAGCCACCGGAAAGCACGCGACGTGACGGTGCTTTCCATGAGGATCAACAAGCAGCCCGTCGAGCTGCCTCCGGGGACGCGTCGTCGCCCGGCCGATCGAACCAACCGACAGCACACTCCAGGAGACGATTTCCATGATTCCCGACGACGATCCCACTCGCTCGCTGACCGTGGCGAATCCCGACGATCCCGACACGACCCATATCTCCCTGGCGGGAGACAACTACGGCATGTTGATCACGGGCGAGCAGACCAACGGCGCGTACTGCCTGATCGACATGCGCATCCCCGACGGCGGCGGCCCGCCGCCGCACCGGCACGACTTCGAGGAGATGTTCACGATCCTCGAGGGCGAGATCGAGTTCACCTTCCGCGGCGAGAAGCACGTCGTGCGGGCCGGCTCCACGATCAACATCCCGGCCAACGCACCGCACAACTTCCGCAACAACTCCGGTGCGCCGGCCCACATGCTCTGCATGTGCACCCCGGCCGGGCAGGACGAGTACTTCACCCGCATCGGTGACGTCGTCGCGGGCAAGGACGCACCGCCGCCGCAGCTCTCCCCGGACGAACTCGCCGAACGCCGCCGCCGCGCCACCGAACTGGCCTCGACCTACCGCAGCGAGTTCCTGTGACCAGCCGACCGCTGGCGCTCTGACGATATCGAGCCCGAGCAGCAGCAGCCGTCGGACTGACTGCGGAAGGGGTCCGAGCCGCAGGTGCGGTTGGGACCCCTCGCCGGCTGGTCGAACCGTTGGTGGGCCGCCTGGGACTCGAACCCAGAACCTAAGGATTAAAAGTCCTCAGCTCTACCATTGAGCTAACAGCCCTCTGCGCTTCAGGCTACCCGACCACCGGTGCCCGGGTTGATGTCCGCCCCCGGGTCCAGACCAGCGAAGCTGATCTACGTCGGCCGCGATTCGTCAGCGACGATAACGGCAGCCGGTCGCCAGCCGAATCGGGGTTGCGGTCACAGCGTCATCTCGCCGCCTGATCCACGAGCAAGACGTCGACCAGGCCTACGACTCGCGCAGCTCAACGACGGCCGATCGTTGCCTTGACGCCGAAGCCGTCACTCGACGAACGTGCCATCCGGATTCATGACCTGATCTCGCACCAACGGCACGAACGCCGATCCGGCCCCGTCATCCACGGCCACCGACGTGCGGATACGCCCGTCGCCGTCGTCGAGGGCGTAGCTGACGACGCTGTAGCGCTTGCCGTCCTCGCCGACGACCTGGCGTACGTCCTTCTCGTCGAGCAGCTCGCGCAACTCGCCATAGCCGAGGCGTTGCCATTCGATCAGGCGCGCATCGGCAAGCGCTGCCGCTGTCTCCTTGTTCAGCCCCACGCGCTCAGCCTTTCACCCGGACGGCGGTGGCCGCGATGGCGTGGACGCTCCGGGCCCGACGCGGGGGTCAACACTGGCCAGGGCCGGCTTGGCCCGAGCCGCAGCCTGACGCTCCGTGCGCCTCGGGCCCCTGGGCTTCCCTAGGGCCTGTCGCACGATCTCCGTGGCGGCTTGGGCGGGAGTCAGGTGCGTGGTGTCGACGACCACGGCCTCGGCGTGCAGCCACGTGCGGGCCGCCTCGGCGTAGGGCTTGAGGTACGTGAGACGGAACGGCGACGGAACGGGGTGTTCTCCCTCGATTCGCCGGCGAAGGGTGTCCTGGTCGGCGTGGAGGACGAAATGCCTTACCGGGATGCCGTGCTGGGCGAGGCCCGTACTGATTTCGCGCCAGTACTGCTCGACCAGGACAGTCATGGGTATCACCAACGTGCCGCCGGTGTAGTCGAGCACGCGGCGGGCGGTCTCGACGACGAGTTGCCGCCACGGCGGCCAGTGTTGGAAGTTGTCCGTCTCGGGCAGCCCCGGCGTGATGTCCATCAGCGTCTCGCCGACCTTCTCGGCGTCGAACACCCGGGAGTCCGGGATCAGGTGCTGCACGAGCGCGCTGGTCGTCGTCTTGCCCACCCCGTGCGTGCCGTTGAGCCATACGATCACCGGACGTCGAAGCTTCCGGTGCTCCGATAGAGGCCGGGTTCGATTTCCTCAGTCAGGACGCCGTGCCCGGCCAGGACGACTTCGGTGCGCTGCTCGGACACCGCGGCCAACTCCTGCGGCTCCTCCGGTGCCTGGGGTGCGGGCGGCGCCGGCGGTGCGGGCGGCACGCGGCGCGGGTAGAGATTGCGCAGGAACCGCTCCACCGGGTGTTCGACCCACCGGTAGCAGGCCCACGCCAGGGCGATGCCCATCACCGTCCAGATCAGCAGGACCTTGAGGTTCGCCCAGGTCGCGGCGCTGGGCGTCACCGGGCCCATCAGCCAGTGGATGACCGACAGGTGGACCAGGTAGAAGGCGTAGGACCAGGCGCCGAGGGCGACAAGTGGTTTGCTCCGGAAGATCGAGGGCCGCCCGGAGACGTCGCGGATCGCCGCCGCGAGCACCACGACTACGCAGGCCGGCACCAGCCCCTGCTGCGACCAGTGCGCGCCCCACCAGCGCTGTTCGGTGCCCCACCACAGCAACAGCACCGATGCGGGCACCGTCGACAGGGCGAGCCACAGGTTGATCCTCGGTCGCCACCCGCGGAGGAGCGCGGCGGCGGCGATCATCCCCAGCAGGAACTCGATGAATCGGATCGGCGGGAAGCGGAGGAACCAGGAGAGCTGGATCCAGTACTGCTTCGGGTCGATCAGATCCTGCACGAAGAACCAGTAGGCCCACTCGATGAACAGGCCCGCCGCCGCGATGATCGCGAGCGCCGGCAGCCGCAGCCGCAGCAGTGGCCGGATGACGAACGGGAAGAGCAGGTAGAAGAAGGCCTCGCAGGAGACCGACCACGCCACCGGGTTGGCGACGAGGAAGTCCGCCGGGCGAAACCACGACTCGGTCAGCGACAGGCTCAGCAGGGTCCGCTTCCAGGAGTGCTCCCAGACCTGGTTGAGGCTCACCCAGGCGATGATGGTGCTGACCAGGAGCGCGGGCCAGACCCGGGCGAACCGACGCCAGTAGAACGTCGAGGTGTTCACCTTGGGGGAGAACGACCAGGTCAGCACGAAGCCCGAGAGGACGTAGAAGAACGTGACCCCGGCGTCGCCGAATCGGAAGAAGTCCCCGAGCTTGATGCCGTAGACCGTGGGCAGGCTGATGATCTGGTTCGCGTGGAAGAGGAACACGGCGAACGCGGCGAACCAGCGCAGCCCGGTCAGTGATTCGACCCGGGGCATGCGTTCTTTGGCAGAGGTCATCGTGATCTGGCACCTTTTGGGCATCGGCCTGACCGAGGGTGGGCTGGCGCTCCAGGCATAATGCCAGGCTTCCATCTGCCGTGGCAGACGGGCCGGGCGCTGACGCAGTTATCCTCTTCAGGTGCTGGTCCGTGTGGATCTCGTTGACACGGGTCCGGCATTTCGAAGGGACTATCGACATGCCCCGTGTGGTATCGGCGGTCAACCGCGCACTCGACATCCTCGAACTGTTCCTGGACCACCCCCAACTGTCGGCCCGCCAGGTGATGGAGCGGCTCGACCTGCCCCGCACCACCGTCCACGAACTACTCGTCACGCTTGAGGCCCGCTCGTACCTGATCTCCGTCCCGGGTCAGCCGGTGCAGTACCGGCTCGGCATGCCGCTGTTCCAGCTCGGCGCGGCGTTCGCCGGCCGGCTCGACCTGGTCCGCGAGGCGCAGTGCGTCGCGCGGGACGTGGCCGCCGCGTGCGACGAGGCGGTGCACGTGGCCGTGCTCGACGGCGCCGATGTCATCTACCTCGTCAAGTTCGACAGCACGCACCCGGTCCGGATGGTCTCCGCGGTCGGGCGGCGACTGCCGGCCCACTGCACGGCGGTGGGCAAGGTGTTGCTGTCGGAGCTCGATCAGGCGGGTCTGGACGCCGTGCTGACGAAGGGTGCTCTGCCGGGCATGACGCCGGACAGCATCACCGACCCGGACCGCCTCCGCGCACATCTCGAACGTGTCCGGGCGGAGAGCGTCGCGGTCGACATCGGCGAGTCGGACAGCGCCATGCGCTGCGTCGCCGCGGCGGTCCGGGACCATTCCGGTGCGACCATCGCCGGGATGAGCCTGTCCGCACCGATCATCCGCTGGACCCCGCAGGCGCACGTGCGGTGGACCGGGCTGGTTCGCGAGGGCGCGGCCGCGCTGTCCGCCCGGATGGGCTACCGGGCCCAGCGTCGATAGCCAACTTGTCGTTTCGGCCGAAACAGTATCGAAACATTGACATCCGTTGTGGCGTTGCTCTAGCGTCGCGTCCACTCGATGCGGTATCTCGAACTCAGTTCGAAATCTCGAACGGCGGTGGTCCGTGACCCGACCGAACTGGAACGCCAGCGCCACCAACTCGGCCCGGTCGCCGCATGCCTCGTGCTTGTCGCGCCACCCGGCCAGCGACGCCACCGGGGCAACCCCACCAACCCCACCAACGAGTACGCGGACGCATTGATCGACGCGGGCGGCGCACCCGTGGTCGCCGGCATCGAGACACACCTGGAACACGAGGATCGCGGTTTTCGTCAAGCGCGCCTTCGGCGTGCAGCGGTGCGGGGAGATGAAGGAGGCGAATGTCCATGCAGGACAATCCGGCGTGGTCCCGGCGCGGCTTTCTGGGGATGGGGGTGGGGGTGCTCGGCGCGGCAGGTCTGGCCGCGTGTGGGGACGGCTCCGATTCACCCAGCAAGGTGCAGCCGGACGTTCCGCAGGAGCTGGTCGACGCCGCGGCGTCGATGAAGGGCTCCTCGATGGGGATGCTGTCACAGAAGCTGTACTCGACGGCGGCCAACGACGCCCTCGACAGCTCGGTCAAGAAGTTCGCCGAGACCACCGGGACGAAGATCGAGAACAGCCTGGTCCAGGCCGACGCCGGTGACGTGGTTGCCAAGATCGACGCCGAGGTCAAGGGCGGGGTGGCGCGTGACCTGGCGTTCATGACCGACTCACGGTTCGTCGCGCAGTTCCAGGCGCTCGGTGACCTGGAGGACGTGACGGACGTCGTCCAGGCGCTGACCGCCAAGTACGGCGAACCCTGCGCCGAGGCCAAGAACTACTGCGTCTTCGACGGCAAGTGGTTCGCGATCCCGTACCACTTCATCGGGATCGGGTCGTTCCTGCGCAAGGACTGGATGCAGGACAAGGGCATCACTCCCAAGGACATCTACAGCTGGGAGGAGCTGCGGGATCTGTGCCTGGAGATCTCCGATCCGACCAAACGCCGGTTCGGCTGGGGCATGACGGTGAACCGCTCCGGTGACGGCAACGGCATGATCGAGGCGCTGATCAACGCCTACGGCGGGTCGATCGCCTCCAACGACGGCAGGAAGGTCACGTTCGACTCCCCCGAAACGGTGCAGGCGGCGACCTTCCTGGGCGATATCTACACCAATGCCAAGTACAAGCCGATGCTGCCACCGGGGGTGGCCAGCTGGACCGACACCAGCAACAACGAGAACTGGCTCGCCGGCGTCCTCGGCTACACCCGCAACCAGTTCAGCGTCTACGCGGACTCCCGGACCAAGAAGAACCCGGTGCACGCGAACACCCACGTGTTCTCCGACTGCATCGGGCCGGCGACCAACAATCCGCTGCTGCTCGGCCAGTCGCAGGGTTTCGTCGTCTTCAAGGGTGCCAAGAACCCGGCGCTCGCCAAGCTCCTGGCGCAGTACCTGGTCAGCGCGCCCGCGCTGCTCGGGGTGGCCAAGGAGGCGCCCGGCCTGGTGATGCCCGCCTGGCAGAAGGTCTGGGACGCCGACCCGTTCTTCACGAGCGGCGACCCGGCATTCCCCATGCTGCGCAGGATCACTGAACTGAAGCTGCCGCTGAACACGAAGAACGGCCTGACCTTCCCGCAGAAGGCCAGCGCGGGTCAGCAGGCGGTGGGGTCGGCCTACGTCCTCACCGACATGATGCAGCAGATCGTGCAGGGCACGGCGCCGGCGCAGGCCGTGACGGCCGCCCACGCGAAGATGGTGCAGATCTTCAACCAGCAGGGGCTGCCGCAGTGAGATCGGTCCGTCCGGCACGGGTCCCGGCGGCGCGGAGCTCCACGCCGCCGGGGTCCGGCTCCCTCACGGCGACCCAGCGGCGGCTGGGTCGTGACTGGAAGATGGCGGCGCTGTTCCTGGCACCCATGGCGCTGCTGGTCGGCGGTCTCGTCATCGTGCCGATCGTCCGCTCGATCGTCACCAGCACCACCGAACGGCACGGGCAGGACACCGTGTTCGTCGGCCTGGGCAACTACCTCTCCCTCATCGGCGACGAGCAGTTCCACACGGGCGTGGTGAACTCGTTCGTCTTCACCGCGTACGCCGAGGTGTTCAAGGTGGTGTTGGGCCTGTCCGCGGCCCTGCTGCTGCACCACCGACGCCGCGGGCGGGCCGTGCTGGCCGGGCTGCTCCTGTTGCCCTGGGTGGTGCCGACCGTGGTGACGGCGTTCAGCTGGCGCGCGCTGCTCGACCCGATCTTCGGCAGCGTCAACACGCTGCTCACCGCCTCGGGCATCGGGCCGCTGCTGGCCAGCGCGCACCTGGTCGACAGTTGGCCCGCGGGCTGGCTCTCCGACCCGTCACTGGCCATGCCGTCGGTGATCCTCGTCAACGTCTGGAAGGGCGTGCCGTTCTTCACCGTGTGTTTCCTCGCGGGGTTGAAGGCCATCCCGGCGGACCTGTACGAGGCGGCGACGATCGACGGCGCCTCGTCGTTGCAGCGCTTCGTCAACGTGACGCTGCCCGGACTGCGCCACGTGATCACCGTGACGGTGACGCTGTCGTCGATCTGGACGTTCAACAACTTCGACCTCGTCTGGCTGCTGACGCAGGGCGGTCCGGGCGACGTGACCGCGCCGTACGTGCTCAATGCGTACTCGAAGGCGATCTTGCAGTTGCAGTACGGCGCGGGCGCGGCGGCCACGCTGGTCATGCTGCCGATCATCGGCGGGCTGGTGTTCGTGCTGGTCCGGTTGTTGCGCCCGGACACCACCCGCAAACTGCCCCGGCGGCGTCGAGCCGTGCGGCGGGTCGGGACGAGGCGGTGGGCCCCGACGGCGCGCAGGGCGCTGCCGTGGGTGGTCGCCGCGGTGGTCACCGGCCTGCTGGCCTGGGCATCGCCGGAGATCTTCTGGAAGGCGGCGGTGGTCCTCGCGGTGATCCTGCTGATCGCGGCGGCGGTCGGCCGGGTGGTCTCGACCCTCCAGTCGCGGGGCGGTCGCCGGTCGTCGTCAGTGGTGTCGGGCCTGGGATCCTGGGTCGCACTCGCCGGTTTGCTCTTCTTCGTGCTGGGCCCGCTCTACTGGATCGCCGTCACGGCCTTCAAGTCCGAGGGCCAGGTCGTCATGCGCGCCGACGACCTGTGGCCGACGCCGTGGACCCTGGAACAGTTCGGGGCGCTGTTCGACAACCAGCCGTTCGGGCGCTGGTATCTCAACACCCTGCTGGTGTCCGCGGCGTCCACCGCGGTGGCACTGGTCTGCGCCGCCCTGGCGGGGTACGCGCTGGCCCGGCTGCGGTTCCGCGGGGCGCAGGGCTTCACCGTCACGGTGCTGCTCACCTACGTGATGCCGGGCGCGCTGCTGTTCATCCCGCTCTACCAGATGCTCATCGGCGTGCGGCTCACCGACTCGTTGTGGTCTCTGGTGGTGACGTACCCGACGTTCACGCTGCCGTTCGCCACCTGGCTGCTGGTGGGGTACTTCTCGTCGATCCCCGTCGAGTTGGAGGAGGCCGCGCTCGTCGACGGCTGCACCCGCATCCAGGCGTTCGGCCGGGTGGTGCTGCCGCTGGCCAAGCCGGGGTTGCTGGCGGTCGCGCTCTTCACCCTGACCAACGCCTGGAACGAATTCCTCTTCGCCTTCGTGTTCATCACCAAGGACGAGTACAAGACGCTGCCGGTGGGGATGCAGTCGATGATCGCCGGGGACGTCGTGCCGCAGGGACAACTCGCCGCCGCGTCGCTGCTCGTCAGCATCCCCGTGGTGGTCATGTACGCCTTCGGGCAGCGCTTCCTCACCGAGGGGCTGACCGCGGGCGCGGTGAAGGGCTGATCGGGTGCATGCCGCCGGTGCGGGCGGCATGGCCACCGGTCACTGCCAGGCCATGTTGACGGCCCGCTCGAAGTTCACGTAGCCGGCGCGGGCGAAGGCGGCTGCCATGGGCCCGTTGCCCAGGTCGGTGGCGGCGCGAATGCGGGGGACGTGTTCGGCGGCCAGGAGGCGGGTGCCTTCGGCGAGGAGGCCGTCGACGTACCCGTGACCCCGGTGCTCCGGAACGACGCCGAGATAGGCGATCACCGGGTGGTACGCGTTGCGCGCCGGAATGACGAACCCGACCGGCTCGCCATCCTCGCCCAGGGTGCCGATCCGCCACCACTGCCGAGGGCTGGAGTACGTGGCGAGTTCCTGCTCGTAGTGCTTGACGGCGGCCTCGTGGGGTGACATCCGCGCCAGATCGGTGCGGCTGTGCGCGTCCAGGGTGCCGTCCAGTGCACGGGTCATCAGCGCGACCAACTCGTCGGTGTCGAGGGCCGAACGGAAGGCCAGGCGCGGGTCGGGCGCGGGCAGACCGGTTCCGGGACGCCACTGGAGGCGCAGTCGCTCGACGGTCAGGCGGGCGCCGGTGCTCTCCAGGACGCTCATCCGCGTACGCACCGCCCGGTAGGTGTCCGGGTCGTCGCGCCAGTCCGCCGGGATGAAGCGGCCGTACTCCGGCGGGGTGGTGCCCGACGGCACGACCTGCTTCGCGGCCGTCTCGTACAGCGCCCGCGCCACCTCGCTCAGGTCTTCGGTGCCGTCGTCGTCGACGTCGAGGATGTCCAGCAGCAGCGGGCCGCTGTCGCCGTCGCGGCCCCACCAGGCGACCCTGGCGAGCAGGCGATCCCCGTGCAGCGCCACCCACATCCACTCCGGCCGGCGCCGGTGGGCGGCGAGGTCGTCGGCGAGTTCGTGGTTGATGGTGTACGGCAGGCGGTTGAACAGTGCCATCTCGTCCGGCCCGGTGATGGGGCGGATCGTGACGGTGGCGGGGGTCGTGCTCATGCGGATTCGTCTCCGGTCTGTGCGCGGGTGTAGGTGAGGAACAGCGAGCCACTGCCCAGGACGGTGTGGTCGGTCAGGCGCCAGGTACGCGGTGCGAAGACGGCGTCGCGACCGAAGAGCGGAATGCCGGCGCCGATGGTCAGCGGGGCGAGCTTGACGACCAACTGGTCGATCTCGGGATAGAGGGCACCGGCCAGCTCGCCACCGCCGATCACCCAGACGTCCTTGCCGTCGTGCCGCTTCAGCTCTCGTACCGTGGCGATGGGTTCGGTGGCCAGGACCTCGACGGCCGGGTCCGGGCTCGCACCCAGCGTGCGCGAGAACACCAGGTGACGCAGGTGCGGGTAGGCGTCGGTCACGCCGGCCCGCAGCCCCACCTCGTAGGAGTGGCGCCCCTCCAGGACGGTGTCGAACCGGCTGCCCGCGTCGGTGATGCCGAACGCCTGCCGGGCCGGGCCGGGCAGGGTCTCCGGATACTCGGCGACGAGGTGGTGCAGGTAGTCGTCCGGGAGGGGCCAGAATCCGTCCGGGCCGGTGGGGTCGGCACCGTCCGGACCGGCGATGAAGCCGTCCAGGGTGGTGGCGATGTAGTACACGAGCTTGCGCACGGGCGTCTCCTTGGCTGAGGGGTGTTCCTCGCTCCGACGTAGATCAGCGTGCGCGGCGAGCGGCCCGCCCACAAGATCACTTCTGGTAGCGTGCCATAACCCTTCGCTAATTCATGAAACGAGATGATCGGTGGAGCTTCGGGACATCGAAATCTTTCTCACCCTGGCGGAGGAGCTGCACTTCACCCGCACCGCTGAGCGACTGCACGTGACCCAGGCCCGGGTCAGCCAGGCGATCAAGAAGCAGGAACGGCGGATCGGCGCCGCCCTGTTCGAGCGGAACAACCGGCGGGTGGCACTGACACCGATCGGTCAACGGCTCTTCGACGACATTCAGCCCATGTACCGAGGGCTCTGCGCGGGGATGGATCGGGCCAGGCTCGCCGCCCGCGGCAAGACCGGCGTGCTGCGGGTCGGGTCGATCGCCGTCAACCTCCACGACTTCCGCGAGTTGTTCGACGCGTTCGCGGCGAGCCACCCCGAGTGCGAGGTGCAGCTACGGCACGTCGACTTCGGCGACCCCTTCGGTCAACTGCGCGCCGGCGACATCGACGTGCAGATCGTGTGGTTGCCCGTCCGGGAGCCGGACCTCACCGTCGGCCCGGTCATCTACCGCGAACCCATCGTGCTCGCCGTCGGGGCAACCCATCGGCTGGCCGGCCGTGAGTCGGTCTGCTACGAGGACCTGGCGGACGAGACGGTCATGGGCGGGGCCCGGCCGGACTACTGGCGGGAGATCCTGGTGCCGCTGCGCACACCCAGCGGGCGTCTGATCCGCATCGGCCCGTCGGTCTCCAACTTTCAGGAGATGATCCCGATCCTCGTCACGGGCGAAGCCGTCTCACCGGTGCACGCGCAGGCCGCCCGCTACTACGCGCGGCCGGACATCGCGTACGTGCCCATCTCGGACGCCCCGCCGGGCCGGTGGGGGCTGATCTGGCGTACCGGCAGCGAGACGGAACTCATCCGGTCGTTCGCCGGCATCGCACACCGTCTCCACTCCGCCGCACCGCCCGCGGGCCAGTGACGACAACGTCGGCAGCACTGCCGTAACCGTTATCCGGCGCTGGCGAGGATCGCGCCGCTGACGGTGTCCACATACCACCGCTGGTACCGCTCGACCTCCCATCCGCGTTGCCGGACGAGCCAGTCGAAGTTGCGGACGTCCTGGGCCAACCAGAGGATGTCGGCCACCTGATCGACGCTCAGGTCCGGGCGTACGCCTCCGGTGCCGACGAGTTCGGCGGCGAACATGGACATGCCGCGGCGGCGGTCGTCGACGTTCTTGCGCCAGATCTCGGCGACGTCCGGGTCGGCCGTGGCCGCGCCGGCCAGCGCGAGCATCACCTGGGCCTGCCGGGCGTTGACCTCGGCCAGGTGGACGGCGTAGCGGGCGAGCTTGGCTCGGGGGTCGGCGAGGGCGCGGATCTCGGCGACGAAGGGCCGGTCCGGCAGGGCCACCGGCTCGTCGTCGCCGGCCAGGGTGACGTCGACCAACTGGGAGAGCAGTTGCCGCTTGCTGCCGAACACCGAGTACAGGGTCTGGACCGCGACGCCGGCCTCGACGGCGACGGCGGTCAGCGGTGTGGCCGCGTAGCCGGGGTCGACGAACAGCCGGCCAGCCGCTTGGAGGATCGCTCGTCGGGTCTGCCGGGCCTGCTCCTGTCGGCGGGAAGAGTCGTAACGCCTCTTGACAACCACCTTACGAGTGTAGTGCTCTATTGGATAGAGTCTCACTCTATCGGAGAGGTGGCGGCCATGCCGTTCGGTGTGTTGCAGGAGATGCCCGGCGTCAGCGAGGCGGAATACCGGCAGGTGGAGCGACACCTCGGGCCGGACCGGCCGCCGGGTCTCCTCGCCCACGTCGCCGGGCCGACAGCGGACGGCTGGCGGATCATCAACATCTGGCAGGACGAGGCGGCGTTCCGCCGGTTCCAGTCCGAACGGCTGGTCCGGGCTGCTGGCCTGGCGGCCCAGCAGGACGGCTTCGACCCGACGAAGGCGGCGCACTTCCGCTCGATGAGCGTCGACGGCGCCGAGATGCCGTTCTGATGGCCGACACCGCCAGCCTGCGGGCCCGCGGCACCGCCTTCTGGGCGGGAGCGGCAGCTGGCTGGATCCGCCACGCCGATCGGCAGGACGAGAGCGGTCGACCGCTGGGCGCGGCGGCCACAGATCGACTGGCCGCACGACCCGGCGAACGGATCCTCGACGTGGGCTGCGGCTGCGGCGGCACCACGGCCGAGATCGCCGACGCGGTCGGCGTCACCGGCGCGGCGATCGGTGTCGACATCGACGAGACGATGGTGGCCGCCGCTCGACGCCGGTTCCCCGCCGACGAGTACCCGGGCATCCAGTTCCACGTGGCCGACATCGAGACTGTCGAGGTCGCGCCGGGTGCCCCGTTCGACGCGGCGTACTCACGAATGACCCTGATGCTGTTGGCGGACCCGGTTGCCGGCTGCCGCGCGATCCGGCGATCACTGCGCCCGGGAGGGCGCCTCGCCGCGACCGTCTTCCGGGACAGCGGCGTCAACCCGTGGCTGTCCGCGGCGATGCTCGGCGCCGCACCGCATCTCGGACCGTTACCACCGCTCCCGGTCGGTGACGAGCCAGGTCCGTTCGCGTTCGCCGACCCGGCGCGGCTCGTCCGGATCCTCACCACCGCCGGCTTCACCGCCGTCACGATCACACCGTGCGACGTCGCCCTGGAAGCCCCGGACGACGCCGACGCGGTGGCCGAATGGCTCGTCGAGATCGGCCCGGCCGGTGCCGCGTACCGGGCGGCGCCGCCGGGTGCGCAGGCATCGGCCCGGGCGGGGGCCGCCCGGCTGCTCGGCCGGTTCCGTGCGCCGGGCGTCGGCTACCGGTTGCCCACCGGTCTCTGGCTCGTCGCCGCCAACTCCGCCGGGGCTGACGACCCATCCCCCGCAGCCGCTACCCACCAACAACCACGTCAGGACGAAACCCGATGAGAACGATCCGTTTGCTCGCGCCTGCCCTCTGCCTTGTGCTCGCCGCGACGGCGTGCACCGGAACCGACGCGCCCGAGCCCGGGGCACCGGACCAACCCGCCGCGACCGACGCCCCGCCCAGCGCGGCCGGCTCCGCTCCGGAGGGCGGATCCGCTCCGGAGGGCGGCTCCGCTCCGGTCGGCGGCTCCACGGCGGTGTCGGCGAAGGAGGTGTGCGCCTACCTGGACGGCCAGTTGCCGACCCTGAAGGGGATCGGGTCCGAGACGGGCGCGATGGCCAACCTCACCGTGAACCTCTATTCCTGGTACGAGAAGCAGGGCCCCGTGCCGACCGGCCGCCAGATCGACGACCAGACCCGGCAGGAGTGCCCGGCGACCCGGACCGAGGTGCTGAAACTCGCCGGCATGGAGAGCTTCGAGCGGCTGTAGTAGCCCTCACTGCTCCAACTGCTTTCCGAACCAGTGGTGGGCGTAGTACTCGGTGTTGTACGGCTCGATCTCCGCATAACCGGCCGCGCGGTACATGGCGATCGCCTCGGTGAGGTTGCGGTTGGTGTCCAACCGGACGGCGGTCGCGCCACCTTCGGCGGCGTACCGCTCCAACTCGTCCAGGAGCCGCCGGCCGATGCCGAGCCCGCGCACGGTGTCGGAGACCCAGACACGCTTGAGCTCGGCAGGGCCGTCCGGCTGGAGTTTGACCGCACCGCAGCCGACCGGTTCGCTGTTGAGGGTGGCGAGCAGGAGCGCGCCAGCGGGCGGGACGAGCGCCTCGTCGTGGACCGGGTTGCTCAGCGCGGGGTCGAACCCGTCGTCGAACCTTCGGCCGATCTCCCGGACGTAGGCCCGCAGGCACGCGCGCGCCCGCGGGTCGCTCGGCGGGCACGCCTCGATGACGACCATCGACCCGATGAGCAGCCGTTCGACCTCCGCCATGGCGGCGACGAGTCGTTGCCGGCGGTGCTCGGTGAGTGGTGCGAGGATCGAGGAGGCGAGATCGTCCGACCGCCTGTCGAGGTCGGCCCACTGGGTTCGGCCGGCGTCGGTGAGCGTGGCGGTGCGGACCCGGCCGTCGCCCCCGGCCTGGTCGGCCGACGCCACGGTGACCAGGCCGTCGTTCTCCAGGGCGCGCAGGAGTCTGCTGAGGTGGCCGGAGTCCAGGCCGAGCCGGGCCCGGAGCGCGGCGACCTCGGCGCCAGCCGGGCCGATCTCCCAGAGCAGACGCGCCTGCCCGAGGGGGCGCCCCTGGGCCATGTACTCGTCGTCGAGCGCACCCACGCGCTGGGTGACTGTCCGGTTGAACCGCCGCACGGCGGCGATGAGGGCCGAGTCCATATGCCTGACTTTAGTCAGGCTTTTCGCCTACGCGCCAGCGCGGCGGCGGTAGGACATGATGCCGGCGTGGTCCAGGACCGTCACCACGACCACCACCCCGGTGGCGACCGCGCTGACCGCCAGCAGCGGCATCCGCACGAACGCCGCCGCGCCGCCCAGTACGAACAGGGCGCCCACCCGAGGCCAGGACAGCCGCCGGTGGATCGCCAGCGAGAGGAGGATCCGCCCGAGGAGGAACAGCGTCGGCCCGCCCAGGATGACCATGACAGCCTTCATGTCGCCGGTCTCCGTGGGGTGGGCGATGCTCAGTTCCGCCCCGACGGCCGTGACCACGATGCCGGCGATCATCACCAGGTGCAGGTACCCGGCGAAGACGCCGAGCCGGGACGGGGCGTGCTCGATGGCCGAGCCGAGGTGCTGACCGGCGGGCGTCACGTAGAGCAGACCGATCAGCATGGCGGTGGCGAAGACCAGCAGGAATGCGGTGGTTTCCGGGAGGTGAAGGCGGTTGCCGGCGTACGCCAGGCCGGAGACCAGGACAAGTTCACCAAGCGCGATGATCATGATCTGTTGGTACCGCTCGGCGAAATGCTCGCCCGCGAGGTGCAACTCCTCCGGTCGGGCGCGACCCATCCCCGGCGTGGGCCAGCCGAGCCGTGGGCCGGACAGGTCGATCGCGAGGGCGAACGCCCAGAGCGCCACCCGCCACTCCGGCAGAAACACGCCGGCCAACCACGGCACTGCGGTGACGCTGTACCAGCAGAGGATCCGCAGCGCCCGACGCTGGCGCGGATGCCCGCGCAGCGTCGAGACGGTGATCATGCCCCGGATGAGGTGGACCGCGACGTACGCGCCAGCGAACAGCCCGGCGCGTCCGTGCAGGGCCTGCGGAATCGCCACCCCGGCCAGCAGGCTGCCGAGAGTCGCGAGGACCAGCACCGTTCGGATGGTCGGAGTGTCCGGGTCGTACCAGTCGGCGGTCCAGGTGGTGGTCAACCAGATCCACCAGACCCCGGCCAACAGCAGGGCGGTACGCAGCGCGCCGACCACTGTGAGGTCGTGCAGCAGATGCTCCGCGAGCTGACTGAGGGCGAGCACGAACGCCAGGTCGAAGAAGAGCTCCAGGAACGAGGCGCTCAGCGGGGCGTCACTGCCCCGCAGCAGCCGTTCGGGCCTGCTCGCCATCGGCGCTCCTCCCGCTGGCACGCACGCCCTGCGTCCGTCGTACCACCCGACGCCGACCAGCGGAGGCGAAACCGGGTCAGCCGGCGAACGCCCACCCCGCGACGACGACCCACCGCCCCCTCCTGTCGTTGATCCGGCTGCGCCCATGGTCGTCGCTGACCACGGTGGGGGCACCCACTCAACGAGGAGGGACGCCGATGACCGCTCAGCGGGAGACCGTGCAGGTCGACCACGACCTGTTCCGCGCCGTGTACGACTCGCCCGCATCGCTGCCCGGTCGGCACCGCTGGACCACCCCGGAGTCGGACGTCCGCCGGCTGGAGAAACTGCTCGGCATACCGGCTCGCAGCATCGGCGCCCCGCTCTGGGTCAGCGGCGACGAACCCGACTGCCCGAAATGTGGCCGCCGGGTCACCTGGTACGACATCGTCTCGTCGGCGCTCTCCGGCCTGCACGACAAGACCATGATCGCCACCGTCATCCTGGGCGAGCGGAAGTACGTCAACACCGAGATCCCGGCCGCCATCGCCGGTGTGCGTTGCGCCGACTGCCACACTGCGATCGACGGTCTCCGCAGCTTCAAGTGCCACAACTGGGCGTACGCCTTCGAGGCGCTGGAGGCCGTCCGCGAACGCATGGCCGGCGGCCCCGGGCCAACCTGAGCCGGCCGCGCGGTGGCCGCGGACCTGTGCCGGCCGCGCGGACCAGAGACCGACTGCGCGGCTCAGTCGGCCGAGCGGCGGGTGGGGCGACGACCGGGTGGGGAGGGCGGCTCCGGCCCGGGGTCGGGCACCGGCGGCATCGGCCGGGTGACCGGCTCGGCCCCGGTGACTCGCAGCGACTCACCGTGGTGCCACAGCTCGACCTCGGCGTCCGGGCCGGCACCGGGCAACTCGTAGCGGGCCTCGGTCGGGGTCAACGTGACTCGCAGCCGGTGGCCGCGCCAGCGCAGGTTGAACGCCAGCCGGTCGATCCGTCGTGGCAGCCGAGGGTCGAAGGAGAGCACACCCCGGTCGTCGCGCAGGCCGCCGAAGCCCCGCACCAGCGCCAGCCACGCACCGGCCAGCGAGGCCAGGTGCAGCCCGTCGGCGGTCTTGTCGCCCAGGTCCGCCAGGTCCTGCAGGACCGACTCGGCGAACAGGTCGTACGCCAGGTCCAGGTGCCCGACCTCGGCGGCCAGCACCGCCTGCGGGGCGGCCGACAGCGACGAGTCGCGGACGGTACGGGCCTCGTAGTAGGCCAGGTTGCGGGCCTTCTCGGCGGCGGTGAACTCGCCGGGGCAGAGCTGCATGGCGAGCACCAGGTCGGCCTGCTTGACCACCTGCTTGCGATACAGCTCCAGGTAGGGGAAGTGCAGCAGCAGCGGATAGTCGTCGTCGCCCGTGTTGGCGAAGTCCCACTCGGGCTGCCCGGTGAACCCGGCGGCCTGCTGGTGCACGCCGCGCGTGCGGTCGTACGGGACGAAGACCGCATCGGCGGCGGCCCGCCAGCCGGCGATCTCGTCGCGGTCCACGCCGAGCCGGTCGGCCAGGTCGGGGTGCCGCTCGGCGGCGTCCGCCGCGCCCCGCAGGTTGCGCCGGGCCATGAGGTTGGTGAAGACGTTGTCGTCGACAAGCGCGGCGTACTCGTCCGGGCCGGTCACGCCGTGCAGGTGGAAGTGGCCCTCGTCCGACCAGTGCCCGAAGCCGTGCCAGAGGCGCGCCGTCTCCACCAGCAACTCCAGCCCCGACTCGGCGAGGAACCGCTCGTCGTCGGTGGCGGCCAGATAGCGCAGCACCGCGTCGGCGATGTCGGCGTTGACGTGCAGTGCGGCGGTGCCGGCCGGCCAGTAGCCGGAGCACTCCCGGCCGCCGATGGTGCGCCACGGGAACGTCGCACCGGTCAGCCGCAGCTCCGTGGCCCGCTCACGGGCCTCGGGCAGGTGGCTGTGCCGCCACCGTAGCGCCGACCGGGCCACCGCCGGTGCCAGGTAGGTGAGCACCGGCAGGACGTAGGTCTCGGTGTCCCAGAGGACGTGCCCGTCGTAGCCGTTGCCGGTCAGGCCCTTCGCCGGGATGGTCCGGTCGGAGTCCGGGCGGCCGGACTGGATCAGGTGGAACATCGCGAACCGGACCGCCTGTTGTAGCTCCGGGTCGCCGTCGAGCTGCACGTCGGCGACCTGCCAGGCCGCGTCCAGGGCGGCGCGCTGGTCGGCGAGCAGCGCGTCGAAGCCGTCGGCGCGGGCGGCGTCCGCCTCGGCGGTGACCAGGGCGGCCAACTCGTCGGCGGGTGTCGCGTCGACAGCCGCCCATTCGTACGCGGCGAACTTCGTCAACCGCAGCCACTCCCCCGGGTGCAGGCGGCCCGCCACGGTCAGCCGAACCCGGTCCGGGGTGTCGTCGCCGGTGGTGGTGAGCGTGCCCGGCCCGTCCACCAGGTGACTGACCGCGACCGCGACGCGCTGACCGCTGCGTTCGGTGCGGTGCACCAGCACTCCGTCGCGCCCGGCGGCACGGTGGGCCTCGGCGGTCAGCGGGTTGTCGGGCACCGAGGCCGCGCGGGGATCGTCCGAGCGTTCCGGCACCGTCTCGTTGGCCAGCAGATCCGAGCAGACCCGCACCTCGACGGGGGCGTCTAGCGGCTCGACCTGGTACCGGACGGCGGCGACCGGGCGGCGCGGCAGGGACACCAACCGGGTGCTGCGGATGCGCACCGCCCGCCCGGCCGGCGAGATCCACTCGGTCTCCCGGCGCAGCACGCCGGAGCGCAGGTCGAGCACCTGCTCGTGGTGGCGCAGCGTCCCGGTCCGGATGTCCAGCGGCTCGTCGTCGACCCAGAGCCGGATCAGCGCGGCGTTCGGCGCGCTGATGACGGTGTCGCTGGCCGGTGGAAACGCGTACCCCTCCTCGGGGTAGCTCAGCTCGCGCCGCTCGTGCAGGCCGTTGACGTAACTGCCCGGCATTCCGCACGGCACGCCCTCGTCGAGGACGCCACGCCAACCGACCCACCCGTTGCCCACCGCGAAGATCGACTCGGTCTCGTCGAGCCGGTCCAGGTCGGCCTTCGTCCGTCGAATCCGCCAGGCCTGGTCGTCCACCGTCTCGCTGGCGGGCGGCGGTTGGTCGGTGGCCGAACTGGTCTGCACAAAGCCTCCTGTGAATGCCGACGTCCTCGACCAGCCAAGCAGAGCAGGCTGAACGAATCCTGGACGAAGGTCAGGAAGCCCGACCGACCTTCGTCGGCTGTGATGCCCGCTGCCGTGTTCCTAGGGTGCCTCGAAGGTGAACAGGGTATGAACGTGAGGTGAGGTGAGGCATGGCCGACAACGGCAACATGGACGTCCCAGAGATCAGTGTCGAGTGGTACCGCGACGTCGTCGACGCCGCCGCCAGCAGCCCGGAGCCGGTGCAGTGGTTCGTCGGGCACGCCACCGAGGGGGTGATCCTGCTGCTCGGCGCGCTGCTGCTGATGGCCGCGCTGACCCGCCGGTCCGGCGGTCCGCACGACCGGGCGCTCGCCCTGATCGCGCCGCTGCCGGCCATTCTGGCGTACGTCGGCAGCGAATGGTTCAAGACCGTGGTGGACGAGGATCGCCCCTGTCGGACGGTCGGCCGGGCGATCATCGCGGGCACCTGCCCACCCCCGGGCGACTGGTCGTTTCCCAGCAACCACGCGACAGTGGCCGGCGCGTTGGCGGTGACCACGCTGCTGCTCTCCCGCCGACTCGGTCTGGTCGCGTTGCCCCTGGCCGCGCTGGGCGCCTTCTCCCGGGTCTTCGTGGGCGTGCACTACCCGCACGACGTGATCGCCGGTGTGCTGTTCGGTGCGCTGGTCGCCGTGGTGGCAACCCCGCTGCTGGCCCGCCCGGCCGCCGAGGTGCTACGCCGTCGATCCGACCGCGCCGACCGCCCGACGCCGAAACTGCCGAGCCGCACCCGCCGGTGACCCGGCGGTCAGCCGGGCAGCAGGAGCGCGCCCACCGTGCCGAGGAGGAGGAACGGGCCGAACGGCAGGTGCGTGCTCCAGCGGGCCCGACGGGTGGCCAACAGGCCGAGGCTCACCACGGCGGACAGCCCGAAGGCGAGCAGCAGCCCGAGCAGCAGCACCGGCCAGCCGTACCAGCCGAGCAGCGCCCCCACACCGAGCGCCAGCTTGGCGTCACCCAGCCCGAAGCCGCGGTTGCCCAGCAGCACCGTGGTGGTGGCGAAGAACAGCGCCAGCCCCGCGCCGCCGACGGCAGCCCGTAGCCAGGGCCCCGGCTCGCCGGCCAGGGCGGCGGCGACGCCGAGCAGCAGCCACGTCCCGGCTGCCGCTGGCAGGGTGAGCCGGTCCGGCAGCCGGTGCGCGGCCAGGTCGACGAAGACCGCCGGGATCGTCCAGCCGAGCCACCAGGCCAGCGCCGGCAGCGCCCCGCCCGCTGGGCCGACAACTGCCAGCAGCAGCAGCGCGGTGAGCCCGGCCAGCTCGACCGTGCCCGGCGGAGGGCCGACCCGTGCGCGGCAGCGACCGCACCGGGCCGCCGGGCCCAGCGCGGGCCAGGGCCGGGTCAGGCGGACCGGCGCGCCGCAGGCGTCGCAGCCGGTCCGGTTCGGCAGGCCCGACGGTACGGCGTAGCGCAGCGCGGCCATCCGCATCAGTGGGCTGACCGTGAGGAACGCGAGCACGGTCGGGACCCGGACGTGCGCCACGACCGGGCGGCCGGTCAGCGCCATGTCACCGTCGGGGCGCTCCGACGTCCCTCCGCGACGGCAAACACGGATAGTGACTGAGCAATCGCTGCGGTGTGGCGGATGGCGCAGAAAGCGACCTCTCCGACCGGCCACCGGAGGGTGCCTCCGGCGGGATCGGGACCGGGCACCCCGCTGGACGAGACAGCTCGTCGATAGGTCGACAACCCCACCCGGATGCCGGGATGAGACCGCGATGTCCTACTCCCAGCACCGCCGACGAGACGTCGTTGCCCCCGAGCGGCCCACCGGCGCCCGGCCGTGGATGATCTCCCGCCGGGCCGTTGCGCCGGACGCGGTACGGACACCCGCCACCACCACCTGTCACCACGGAGCGTATTCGCTTTGATTGCCTCTGTTGCATCGGCGAGCGTCAGCTTATGCTCGCCCCTTGGGTGTGATGCAAGCCTCACCTCCACAATCCGACGACACGGGACCATGCATTTGTAGAAGATCCGTAACGGTGAATGCAGAGGCGCAATGATCGGCTCCGGATGTGCTGATCCGGGCGCGCTTCCGCATGCCCTGCGGCGGTGATCCGTCACCGCGCCGGGCGACCACGAGGAGGCTCGACGGTGCGCGGACGGCAGCTCAGACGAGCGGCAATCTGCCTGCTGGCGGTCGTGGCGGTGGTGCCGGTCACCGCCTGCGCCGGCGGGCCGGAGGCCGTCGAAGGGCCGGCGGCAGCCCAGGACGACGGGCAACGGACAGATCCGGACGTCGAACGGCGCGCTGCCGAAAAGGCGGCGCTTGACGCGTACTCCGGTTATCTGGCGGCCTCGCGGGCGGCGAGTGGGCGCAGTGATCCGCACGCGCCGGAACTGTCCCGATTTCTCGCTGATCCACTTCTGACCCGGGTGCGGTTGTCCATTCGTGATGCTAAGGAGCACGGTGCTGTGCGAACCGGGACGCTGAAGTCCGACCCGACCGTGGCCGCCGCCAGCCTGGATGCGAACCCGGCCACCGTCGAGATCCAGGACTGCCTGGACATGACCGACTACCGGTTGGTCTACGCCAAGAACAAGCGCGTGGTGCCGGGCAGCGGCGGCGGTAGGCACCTCTCCACCGCCACGGCGACCCGATATCCCGACGGCCGATGGCTGATCAACGCGGGCGCGCTGCACCGGGACCAGCCATGCTGACCTGGGCGGGAAGGGGCGCTCCGGCGCGTACTCCCGGGGTCGCGACAGCTCGGCGGGCCCTCGCCGGGATCGGGCTCGCGCTCCTCCTGGTGGTCGGCACGACAGTGCCGGCCGCCGCCGCTCGGCGTGCCGGCCCGGGGGCGAGCTGCCCGCCCGACCAGCCCGACTGCAGCGTCTGGGACGACGAACCCGGCAATCCGGGCGGTCCCGGTGGCGGCGGGGACAACGGTGGCGGGGACGACGACGGTGGCGGCGGTGGCGGCGTCGGCTGCCGGTGGAACGGGCGGACGGTGCCCTGCTACGACGAGTTCAAGGGCTGGTTCGACAGCGGCGACGGCTGCTACTACAAGCTGGCCGAGCCGCAGGACGAGGCGCCCGAGGGCCAGCACTGGTACGTGCAGACCTGCAACGGCGGCGCGGACGTGGGCAACATAACAGTGGTGCTGCGCGAGCCGCCGCCCGGTTTCGGCGCGCCGCCCGACCCGGAGGAGCTGGCCCGCCGCGCCCTGGCGAAGATCACGCTGAAGCCGGCGCCGCTGGCGGTCGCACCCCGCAAGAAGAACGGCCCCGGCCTGGTCGGCCTGCCGGTGTGGATGTGGTCCGACGACAAGGACCCCGGCTACTTCGGCCCGATCTCCGCCGACGAGACCGACCGGGAGGTCACAGTCAAGATCACCGCGGAGGTTAGCGAGATCGTCTGGGACATGGGCAACGGCGAGCGGGTGTCCTGCCCCGGTGCCGGCACCCCGTACGTCGCGACGGACGACGAGCTTGCCGGCCGCACCTCCCCGACCTGCGGCTACCACAAGGGCTACCAGCAGGCCGGCACCTACGACGTCACCGCCACCACCCACTGGAAGGTGACCTGGAACGGCGGTGGGGAGAGCGGAGAAATCCTGGTGACCCGGAACAGCGGCGTCGTACAGATCCAGATCAACGAACTCCAGGTGGTGACCCGATGAGTCTCGCGACGCACAACGGGACCGGGTCGGTGGACGCACCGGTCAGCCCGCCCAGGGTGGTCCGACAGCGTCGGGTCCGCCCGGGGTTGCTCGGTCTCGCCGTACTCTTGATCGCCCTGGGTGGGCTGGGCGCGGCGTTCGCGGTCACCTCGGTCCGGGCCACCGGCAGCTATCTCGCGGTCGCCCGGCCGGTGGAGGTGGGTCGGGAGATCAGCGCCACCGACCTGGTCACCGTGCAGGTCGCCGGCGGGCAGGGGCTGCGCCCGGTGCCCGCCGGCCGGCTCGACGAGGTGGTCGGCAAACGGGCCGCCGTGAAGCTGGTCCCGGGCACCCTGCTCACCCTGGGGCAGGTCACCGACGATCCGTTGCTCGGCCCCGACCAGCAGCAGATCGCGCTGGGCCTGAAAACCGCCCAGGTGCCGGCTCGGCAACTGCACCCCGGGGACAAGGTCCTGCTGATCAGCACCCCGGACCGCAGCGCCAACGGGGACCCGACCGCCGCCGGCACCCGGTTCCCGGCCATCGTGATCGACATGGTCAGCCCGGCCAACACCGACAAGGTGCTGTACCTGGCGCTCTCCACCCGGGACGTGCCCGCGGTGGTGGCCCTCACCGCGCAGGCGCGCATCGCCGTCGTGCTGACCGAGGCGGCCTGAGCATGGCGATCATCGCGCTGGTGTCGGCGAAGGGTTCGCCCGGCGTCACGACGTCCGCGCTGGCCTGCACGCTGGCCTGGCACCGACGGCTGGTGCTCGCCGAGTGCGACCCGGCCGGCGGGTCGATCCTCGCCGGCTATCTCGGCGGCCAGTTGGACGGCCCCCGCGGCATCGGCGAACTGGCCGTCGGGGAGCTGCGCGACGGCAACCTGGAGACCGCGTTCTGGTCGCAACTTGTCGACCTGGACGCACCCCGGCGGGAACGACTGCTGCTGCCCGGGATCGTCGACCCGGCCCAGGGTGGCAGCGTCACCCCGCTCTGGCAGCGGTTCGCCGACTACTTCAACACCCTCGACCGCGGCATCCCCGGCTACGACGTGCTTGTCGACTGCGGCCGGCTGCACGTGGCCGCACCACCGTGGCCCGTGCTGCGGGCAGCCTCGGTGGTGCTGCTGGTGAGCCGGGCGCAACTGCCGGACCTCTCCGGCACCCGGGCGGTGATCACCGCGATCGAACGGGACTTCGCCGAGCACCGGGTGCCAGCCGGCACCCTGCGGCTGCTGTTGGTCGGCGGCGGGCACGGGCGAGCCGAGATCAGTCGGGCCCTGAAACTGCCGGTGATCGCACGGCTGCCACACGATCCGCGTACCGCCGGGGTGCTCGCCCTGGGCGGGACCGTGCGGACCGGACGGCCGCTGATGCGCGCCGCCGCCGCGTTGGAGGTGCCGATCGGCGCGCTCCTGGAGCGGCGGCAGGCCCGGCTGGCCTGGCCCGTGCAGCAGGGGGTCCCGGATGCGGTTTGAGCCGGTCTCCGCGGATCCTCGCCAACAGCCGCCGGGCGCGACCTCCACCGAGCCGCCGCTGGCCGCGCCGAACGGCCGGCACCACCAGTCCGTGCCGATGCCGCAGCCGACACCGACCGCCACGCCACCGCCGGCGTCCACGCCCCGACCCCGGATGGACTTCCAGGTGGTCCGGGAGCTACGCCGGGAACTCACCGAACGGCTCACCCTGTGGCAGCGCGGCCGGGAGTTCACCGTCGACGAGGAGGACACCGAGCGGGCCCGGCTGGCCGTCATGGTGGTCGCCGCGTACGCGGACTTCGTCCGCCGGGCCGGCACCCCGATGGCCGCCGGCGAGGAGCGTCTGCTGCTCGACCAGGTGACCGCCGAGCTGGTGGGGCTGGGTCGGCTGCAGACGCTGCTTGTCGACGACACCATCGAGGAGGTGCACATCCTCGGCTGCGACCAGGTACGCATCGCCCGGCACGGCGGCGGGGTGGACTGGGCCGAACCGATCGCCGACAGCGACGCCGAGCTGGTGGAGATCCTCCAGGCGGCGGCCCGCCGGGCGGGTGCGACCGAGCGGTCCCTGTCCACCGTGAAGCCCACCCTCGACCTGCAACTGCCCGACGGCAGTCGACTGGCGGCGGTGTTCCTGGTCAGCCACCGCCCGTACGCGGTCATCCGCAAGCACAACACCCTGGACGTGAGCCTCGACGACATCGCGGGCGCCCGGGGTGACCTGGACGAGATGATCGACCCGCTGCTGCGCGACTTCCTCCGCGCGGCGATGCGCGCCGGGTTGAACATCATGGTCGCCGGGCTGGCCGGTGCCGGCAAGACCACGATCATCCGGGCGTTGATGAACGAGATCCCGCCGGACGAGCCGTACGTGCTGTTGGAGGAGAGCCGGGAGTTGCTGCCGGCCCGCCGCCGGGAGCGGCACCGGGCGGTGATGAGCTTCGAGGCCCGGGAGGGGCACGGCGAGCGCGGCTTCGACGGGCGTCCGGCCGGTGAGGTGACGATCGCCGACCTGATCCCGCTGTCGCTGCGGATGGGCGTGTTGCGGATCATCGTGGGTGAGGTGCGGTCCCGGGAGATCGTGCCGATGCTCCAGGCGATGACCACCAGCCGGGGTTCGATGTGCACGATCCACGCTCGCACGGCTGCCGGGGTGGGCGAACGAATCGTCGAGCTGGCGCTGGCGCACGGCCGTGAGATGACAGTCGACCAGGCCCGTCGGATGGCCGGCAACGCCCTCGACCTGATCGTCTACGTCACCGTCGAGGACGAGACCGCCATCGGCGGGCGTAAACACCGGTTCGTCTCGCACGTGGAGGAGGTGATCGGGCCCGGTGAAGCCGGACGGATCACCACCACCACGGTCTTCGGGCCCGGCCCGGATGGCCGGGCGGTCCCCCGGCACCTGCCCGAGCGGGTCCGCGACCAGTTGCTGCGGGTGGGTTACGACGCGCGGCTGCTGACCCGCTGGGTCGAGGCCGGTGCCGGTGCCTGGCGGCGGCCCCGGCAGACCCGACTGGCCCGGCGGTGACCTGATGGTGGGCAGCCTTGAGGTGATCGCGGTGGTCTCCGGGGCCGCCTGCGTGGCCGGTCTGCTGCTGGCGGTGGTCGCACTTGTCGGCACCCGCCGACCCCCTGGGCCTCGTCCGGGAGGCGGGCAGGGGCTGGGTCGACTGTGGCGCGGGCCGGGCGCCGCCCCGGCCGAGCAGCGGGCCTACCAGGCGCTGTTGGTCGCCGCGCTGGGCGCTGGCGCGTTGGCGTTCCTGCTGACCGGGCTGCCGGTGGTGGGCCTGCTGGTGGCGGTGGCCGTGCCCGGCACCCCGTGGCTGTTCGGGGTGGGCAAGTCCGAGCAGCGGGCGATCGCCCGAATCGAGGCGGTGGGTGAGTGGACCCGCCGACTCAAGGACGTCTCCGGCACCGGGCAGGGTCTCCAACAGTCGATCATCGGCACGATCGGCAGCGTGCCACCCGGCATCGAGGACGAGGTGCGACTACTCGCCGCTCGTCTCCAGGCCGGCTGGTTGGCCCGGTCCGCGCTGCTGGCGTTCGCCGACGAGATCGCCGACCCGGTTGGCGACCAGGTGGTGGCGGCGCTGATCCTGCACCTCTCGGACCGGGGCGAACGGCTGGGTGACGTGCTCGGCTCGATCGCCGGCGCGGCGTCCGCAGAGGTGGCCACCCGTCGGGAGATCGAGGCCAAGCGGACCCAACCCCGGTTCGCGGTCCGCTTCCTCACCGGGATGACCCTGGCCACCCTGGCGTACGGGCTGCTCAACGCCGAGTACATCAAGCCGTACGGCACGCCGGTGGGTCAGGTGGTGATGGCCGCCCTCGGCGCGGCCTTCATCGGCCTGCTCGCCTGGGTGCGGTCGATGAGCCAGCCGCGGCGGCCGTCCCGGTTCCTGCCGGCGCCCGACCCGGCCGAGGTGATCGCATGAACATGATCGTGAACTGGCCGTTGGTTGTCGCCGTCTGTGGTGGTGCCGGCGTCGGGTTGGGCGTGTTCCTGGTGGTCCGGGAGTTGGTGCCGGCGACCCCGGCGCTCGGGCCGGCGCTGCGCCGGCTGCACCAGCCGCCGGGCACCGGTCGCGCCACCACCTCCGCCTCCCGGCGACTGGATTCGCTGACCGGGTTGTCCCGTTGGTTGCGCCCGCCGCACCGGGCGCTCGCCCTGATCGGCCAGACCCCCGAGCAGTACGCGCTGTCGGTGCTGCTCTCCGCCCTGATCGGGCTGGCCACGCCGACCCTGCTCGGGGTGGCGCTGCTGGTGCTCGGCATGTCGTTCCCGCTCGTCGTACCGGTGCTCGGCAGCCTCGGCCTGGCACTGATCGGCGGGCTGCTGGCACACCGGGCCGTGCTGACCAAGGCCGAGGCCGCCCGGGAGGAGTTCCGGGCGGCCGTCTGCACCTACCTCGACCTGGTGGCGTTGCAGCTCTCCGCCGCGCACGGGCCGGTGCAGTCGCTGGAGCGCGCCGCGGCGGTCTGCGACGGCTGGGTGTTCGACCGGCTCCAGGAGTCGCTGCGGATCGCCCAGATGCAGATGCACGCGCCGTGGGACGAGCTGCGCGACCTCGCCGACAAGATCGGCATTCCGGAGCTGGGCGACGTCGGCGCGATCATGCGCTCCTCCGGCAGCGAGGGGGCACAGGTGCACGAGACCCTGCGCAGCCGGGCCGACTCGTTACGCGACCAGATCCGCACCGACAACCTCGCCCGCGCCGAGGGGGTGACAAGTCGACTCGACATTCCGGGCGCACTGCTCGTCTTCGTGCTGCTCGGCTTCGTGCTCTATCCGTTCATCGCCCGTGTCTGAAAGCCCTCCCCCTGAAGGAGTAACGCCATGTCCATCCTCAGCTACCTGCACGTCGTGGTGACGACGCGGCTGGCCGAGCTGCGCCGCGACAGTGAACGCGGTGACAGCCCGGTGCCCACCGCGGTGATCATCGCCGGTCTGGTCGCCGTCGCCATCGCCGTCACCGCCCTGGCCCTGACCAAGGCAAACAACTGGATGGACAACATCCCGGACCACCCGGGCACAGGCCCCGGCGCCGGCACCGGCGAAGGCGCGGGCGGGTAACCGGGATGCACCGAGCCGCGGTCCCCAGGTGGCACCGGGTGGTCAGCGCCACCCGGCGCCGCCTCGCGGGCGGCGACCGGGAGCGGGGCGCGAATCCGGTGGAGCTGGCCGTGCTGATGCCGCTGATCATGGTGCTGCTCTTCGCCTCGGTCCAGGTCGCGGCCGTCTTCCTCGCCCGCTCGACCGCGTTGCACGCCGCGCAGAGCGGCGTCAACGCGCAACGGCCCTACCAGGCGCCCGAGGGTGCCGGCGTGGACAGCGCGACCCGCTTCCTCCAGGCCGCCGGCGGCTGGCTGGTGGGCTGGGACAGCGCCGACCCGACCTGCGTGATCATCGACGAGGTCGAGGTCACCTGCACGGTGAGCGGCCGGTCCCTGTCGGTGGTGCCGGGCGTGGACTTCGCGGTGCGGCAGAGCGCCCACGGGACGGTGGAGAGGGTGACCGAGCCGTGAAACACACCGCCGAGCGGGGCTCGGTCTCCATCGAGGTGGCGGTGCTCGCGCCCGCGTTCATCGCGCTGATGGTGCTGGCCGGCGTCGTCGGGCGTACCGCGGTGGCGGCGGAGACGATCGACGCCGCGGCACACGACGCCGCCCGCGCCGCGTCGATCTCCCGGGACTCGACCACGGCCCGGACAGCGGCGCTGAAGGCCGTCCAGGACCAACTGGACTGGCACGGGTTGGCCTGTGCCAACGACCCGAACCCGAAACTCACCGGCTCGGTGGCTGGCCAACCCACCAGCTTCGACGACGCCTTCAGCAGCACGGTCGGTGCGGACGCCACGGTGACGGTGACGGTGACCTGCCTGGTGTCGCTCCAGGACATCGCCCTCGATGTCCTGCCCGGAATGCCGAGCGAGAAGCAGGTGAGCGCGACGTTCACCTCGCCACTGGACCGTTACCGGGGGCGGGAATGACCGCGGACGCCCGCCGCCTCTCGGGCGACCACGGCCGGGTGAGCATCTTCCTGGCGGTGGCGATGATCGGCGTACTGGCCATCGTGGGTCTCTCCTTCGACGGCGCCGGCCAGCTACGCACCCTGCAACGTGCCGAGAACCTGGCCGCCGAGGCCGCCCGCGCCGGTGGTCAGGCCATCGATCGGGCGACCGCGATCGATGGCGGGGTGCCGCGGATCGACCAGACCGAGGCGATCGCGGCGGTCGCCAACTACCTGGCCGCCGCCACCGGCACCAGCGGCCACACCGTGAGCTTCCCCGAGGTCGCCGGGCAAACCCTGATCCGGGTCACCGTCACGATCACCTACAACCGCTCGATGGTCGGGCCGTTCATCCAGGACAAGACGGTCACCGTCACCGGCGAGGCGACCGCGCGGGCCATCACCGCAGCAGCACCGTAGGAAGGAAGGCAGCCATGCCCGTATCGGGTGGGTCCGTCGTACGACGGACCGGACGGATCCTCACCGGCGTCGGCGCGCTGGCCGTGCTGTGCGCGCTGCTGGTTGGCGCGCCGATCGCGCTGCTGGCCTTCGCTGGCAATCCCCTGCCTGACCACCTTCCCAGCATCGCCGAGATCGGTACCACGCTGACCAGCCGGGACGACGGCCAGCTCTTCCTGCGGGCACTGGCGGTGGCCGGCTGGTTCGGCTGGGCCACGTTCGCCTTCTCCGTCCTCGTCGAGTTGGGGGCGCAGAGCCTGCGCCGCCCGGCACCGAGGCTGCCCGGGATGAGTCGCCAGCAGAAGGCCGCCGCCGCCCTTGTCGGCTCGGTCGCGCTGATCCTCGCCGCCAGCCCGGCCGCCGCCAGCGCCGCGGCGGTCTACGGCGCCCCGGCGTACGCGAGCACGAACGCACCGGCCACCGCCACCCTGGCCGCACCGACCCGCGCGGGTACGACGCCGGACACGGCAGCCCCGCTGGCGCCGGGCGGGCTGGCGGGCAGGGCCGCCGCCCCCGGTGGCTCGACGGCCAACGACGAGCCCGCCCCGGTGTACCGGGTGGCGCGGGGCGACTACCTCGGCGAGGTGGCCGAGCGTTACCTGGACGAGTTCGGCGACTACCGACAGCTCGCCAAGCTCAACAAGATCGACGACCCGGACCGGATCCGCCCCGGCCAGTTGCTTCGACTGCCCACGGAGGCCGCCGACCAGGGTGCCCGGCAGCACGCCACCGGTCGGCTCGTCGACCGGCCCGCGGCGCCGAAACCACCCGCGCCCCGGCCGGCGCCCGAACGGGCCGCACCGCGGCAGCCGGCCCCGGTGCCCCCCAGCGATACGGAGGCGGGCCAACCACCGGCGATGACCGTCGGCGCGGCCCGAGCCGGCACCGAGGACCGGGTGAACCGTCCGCTGGCCGTCTCGGCCGTCCTCGCCGTGGCGAGCATCGTCGGCGCTCAGATCGGCGCCGTGTTGGGGCTGCGCCGCCGCCCGGCCACCGCCGGAGCGGCTCTCGCTTCCTCCCGTACGCCCCGGGGCGGTGCGGGCCGGAGCACCGGCCGGGCCGGCGGGAGCACGAGCCGGGGCGCCGAGCGCGCGGGCCGAACCAGCGGCGGCCGGCGAACCGGTTCCGGGTCGGCGGGCAGTGGTGCCGCGTGGGCCGCCAGCTGGACGGTCGCGGCCGTCGAAGCGCCAGCAACCCGCAACGACGGCACGGCACCGAACGGTGGTGGCACGGCATCTCGCGACGGCGGTACCGCACCGAACGGCAGTGGAATGGCACCGCCCGGCGGCGGAACGGCGCCCGCCGGTGCGTCGGGCTGGGGTGCCGACGACGGTTGGGCTGGCGGCAGCGCCGAAGGCGGATTCTTCGACGGCGGGCACGACGGGGACTCCGTACCGGACGGGCCGTCGGTCGGCCGACACCGACGCGGCTGATCCGTTCGCCGGGGCTCGGCGCGTACCGCCTCAGGGCAGTCGGGTCTGGAGCACACCGTTCTGGATCCGGGTGGGCAGGATCTGCTGGTCGTTGCCGGAGGGCCCCTGCATGACCTCGCCGCCGTTGAGCCGGAACGCGCTGCCGTGCCACGGGCAGACCACGCAGGCGTGGCCGTCGATCTCCTGCACCTCGCCCTCGCCGAGCGGCCCGCTCTGGTGCGGGCACCGCTCCAACATCACGGTCACCTCGTCACCGTGCCGGTAGAGGATCACCGAGATGTCGTCGTCCACCTCTCGGGTGATCAGGGTGCGCTGCGGCAACGTGGCCATGTCGGCAAGCGAGTGCCAGCCGTCGGTCATCCGGTGCAACTCGGAGACGCTCTGGTTGACCTGCGCCCCCTGCTTGTACGCGAGGTGACCCCCGATGTACGCGCCGAGGCTCACGGTGGAGAGCCCGAGGAAGCCGAGTGCGCGGCCGACGCCGTGCCGACCGGACAGCCGCGCGGCCAGTGAGCCGGCGTAGAGCGTCATGCCGACGGTGTTGGCGGCGGCGTGCACGAGGCCGACCCGGCGCTGGTCCCGGGCGAGTGCCGCCCAGTCGTTCAGCCCGGCGACCGCCGCCGGCAGCGCGCTGACGGTGCCCAGGCCGACCAGCACGGTGGCGGGTCGACGTTGGCCGGCCATCAGGTCCAGCACGGCGGCACTGATCCACGCGCCGACCGGCACCTGCACCATCGCCGGGTGTAGTGGATGCCCGAGGGTCACCCCGTGCAGCAGGTCGCGCAGCCGCCGCGGACGCAGTGTCCCCAGGACGGCCTTCTGCAACCGGTCACCCGCGCGGTCCAGCCGGGAGTCCTGCTCAACTTTCGTCAAAAGTGCTCGCACGAGTACCGACTTCCCGGCGATCGCGGTCGCAAACCGGTAGGCGGGAACAAACCTGCCGCGCCACCCACACCGCCGATCTTGCACTTTGTGTCGCGACAAGATAGGGCACACCTCGCGAATCGGCGACCGGAGTGCAAGATCGGCGGGATTGTGGGGGTGGGGCGGGGCGGGCATGCTGGCGGGATGGGTGTGCGGGTCGAGCGGGTCGGGGCAGTCAGCACGGTGGTGCTCGACCGGGCGGACGTTCGCAACGCCGTCGACGGGCCTACGGCTCGGGCGCTCGCCGACGCGTTTCGGGCCTTTGACGCCGACCCGGACGCCGCGGTGGCCGTGCTCTGGGGGGCTGGGGGCACGTTCTGCGCCGGCGCCGACCTCAAGGCCCTCGGCACGCCGAGCGGCAACCGGGTCGAGCCGGAGGGGGACGGCCCGATGGGCCCGACCCGGATGACGCTCAGCAAACCGGTGATCGCGGCGATCTCCGGGTACGCGGTGGCGGGTGGCCTTGAGTTGGCACTCTGGTGCGACCTGCGGGTCGCCGAGTCCGACGCGACGCTCGGGGTGTTCTGCCGCCGCTGGGGAGTGCCACTGATCGACGGTGGCACCGTGCGGCTGCCTCGACTGATCGGCGAGAGCCGGGCGATGGATCTGATCCTCACCGGCCGGCCGGTGACGGCGGACGAGGCGTACTCGATGGGGTTGGTCAATCGGGTGGTGCCGCCCGGCCAGGCGCGGGCCGCGGCCGAGGAGCTGGCGGCGGCGATCGCCCGGCACCCGCAGACCTGCCTGCGCAACGACCGGGCGGCGGTCCTGGCGGGCGGCGGGCTGCCCGAGCCGGAGGCGCTGGCGACCGAGCTGGCGTACGGGATGGCTTCGCTCGCCACGGACGCGGCCGCCGGCGCGGCCCGGTTCGTGGCGGGCGAGGGCCAACACGGCGCGACGCCGCCGGGAGGAGTGCACCCCCCGGCGGCATCGGCTACCGGCTAGCTCAGTTGCGGTTGATGGTGAAGGTTGTCGTGGGGTTCTGGATGTCCACCGCGTTGTTGCTCAGCCGCAGGTTGTTGAAGGTGACCGACCCGACGGCCGGCCCCTGCCCGGCCTCCGGCATCGGGTTGGCCCAGATGGCGAAGCCGGACTTCGCGTCGTAGGCGTCACCGCTCTTACGGGCCCCGCTGATCGAGATGTTCGTGAAGACCGTGTCGGTGATCGGGTTCTGCGGCTGCCCGCCGACGTAGTTGGTCTGGAACATGATGCCGCTGTAGGTCGGATCGACGATGTCGACGTCGCTGACCCGGATGCCCTGGAACACCTTCGAGGCGGAGAAGACCCAGATCGCCGGGAAGGTCTGCGAGCCCCAGAAGTGCCCACCGGCCCGCACGATCGAGATGTTCTCGAACCGGGTCGGCGGGCTGGCACCGAAGCCGTTCATCGGGTAGCCGAAGTCGAGCGAGCTGATGGTGATGCCGGAGTAGACCAACGTGTCCGCGATGTAGATGTTGCGGAACGTGTTGCCGTAGCCGCCGTAGACGGCCACACCGGCGGCCCGCCAGGTGAGGATCGAGGTCAGGTTCTCGTAGACGTTGTCCCTCATGTCGGCGCCGCCCGCGTCGATCGCCGAGAACAGCGCGAAGCTGTCGTCGCCGGTGGCCCGGGCGTCGTTGTTGCTGACCAGGTTGTTGGTGCTCCCGTTGGTCATGTTGATGCCGTCGGCGAACATGTTGCGGATCCGGGAGTTCTTGATCGTCATGTAGTCGGTGTTCGCGCCCCAGTAGAGGCACACCATGTGCTCGTTCCAGATGTTGTCGATCACGATGTTCGACACGTTGGAGAAGTCGAACACCTTGCCCGGACCGTCGATCCGCGAGGTGTAGTTGCCGAAGTAGGCGAAGTTCTTGAAGGACGAGTTCGCCGCCGAGTTCTCGGCCCGGAAGCCGATGTCGGTGTTGTCCTGGCCCGACGGGGCGTTGAACCGGGTGTACCAGGGGCCGGCGCCGGTCACCTGCACCGCCTTGCCGTACACCTGGAACTTCGACGAGGTGGAGTAGTTGCCCGCCGGCAGGTACACCCCGATCAGGGTGCCGGTGGTGTCCATCCGCACCCGGTCCAGGGCGTTCTGCACGTCCTGGTGGGTGAAGCCGGTCGGCGTGGTGTAGCGCGTCGGGTCCGGGTTGGCGATCGGCGACACCTGCTCGGTGTTGATGAAGTCGATCGCGTAGTGGGTGGTGTTGGCCGAGTCCTTCTGGAGGCGGATCTTGCTGCCGGCCGGGACCGTCGAGTTGAGCATGACGTTGGCTTCGTCGTAGATGTGCCGCGGCCCGCCCGCGCTCGGCGAGTTGCCCGGGCTGGTCTCGTTGCCGTAGAGCCAGGCGTACCGGGACGTCAGGTCGATGGCCTTGTGGAACGTGCCGTTGACGTAGACGTTCAGCGTCGAGTTGATCCCACCGCCGCCCGGGGCGTCCGGGATGGAGAACCGGGTGACCAGTGTGTTGGTGCTGGCCCGGGTGGTGAACTCGACGTAGCTGCCGGTCGAGTTGAGGGTCACCGCACGCCGGCCGGACGCCTCGCCGGCCAGGTCGCCGACCTCCCGGTTCGGCCCGACGACGCTGGCGCCGCCGCCGACCGCGCCGTCCTCGGCCTCGTACATGTCGTACGGCATGTTCGCGCCGCGACCGACGAAGAGCGGACGGTCGCTGGTGTTGTTGGTCTGCTTGACCGGCAGCTCGTTGCCGTCGGCCGCGAGCACCACGCGGACGGTGTACTTGCCGTTCGCGGCGGTCCAGGTGCCCAGGTTGACCGGGCCGACCGTGGCGCCGGCGTTGATCACCCCGGAGTACGAGCCGGTCAGCGTACGGACCACCGTGCCGGACTCGTTGAGCACGGTCAGCGTGATGCCGTGCGAGCCGGACGCGGACGCCACGGTGCCGGCGTTGCGCACCGACACCGAGAAGGTGACAGTGTTGCCGGCCGACGGGTTGCCCGGCGACCAGGCCACCGACGAGGCGACCAGGTCCGACGTGGCGACCGCGCTGACCACCAGCGGGCTGGGGTTGGAGTAGCTGTTGTTGGTGTCGTCGGACTCGACGACGGTGTTCGACTCGTCGACCTTCGCGCTGAGCGGGTAGCTGCCCGCGTCACGGGTGCCGATGCTGGCGCTGACCGTGGTCGAGGCGCCCGCCGCGAGGCCACCGACCGACGCGGTGCCGACCCGGGTGGAGCCCAGGTAGAAGTTGACGTTCGTCGCGCCGGACGCCGTCGAGCCCGCGTTGCGGACTGTCGCGGAGACCGTGATGGTGCTGGTCTCCACCGGTGCCGACGGGCTGTACGACATGCCCGTCACGGTCAGGTCCGGGTTCGGCGCGGGGGTGCCGAAGACCTGGAACTCGGCCACCTGCCCGGCCGGTGCACCGGTGTTCGAGGCGATCGAGAGCCGGACGTCGGCCGCCGCGCCGGAGACCGGGATGGTCACCGTGTTGCCGCTGCCCGGGTTGAAGGTGTAGTTCGTCGCACCGACCAGGGTGGTGAAGCTCGACGAGCCCTGGTCCCGCCCGAGCACCGTGATGTTCTGCGTACGCGCACCCCAGGCCGAGTCCGGGTTGAGCTTCACGACGACCTGGCTGAGGCTGGCGTTCGCACCGAGCTGCACGGTCAGCGTGCTCGGGGTGCCGTTGCCCTCCCAGTAGGTGGCCACGTTGTTGTCGTTGGCGTTGGTGGCCACGAACGTGTGCACGTAACCGGAGGCGGTGATCGGCTTGCCGACCGCCAGGTTGCTCCCGGTCGGCGGGTTGCCGGTGCCGGTCCGGGTCACCGTGTTGCTGTTCGCCGACTGGTTGCCGGCCGCGTCCCTGGCCCGCACGTAGTACGAGACAGTGGCGCTGTCCGACTGGCTGTCGGTGTAGGTGAGCGTCGAGCCGTTGACGCTGCCGCGCAGCCCACCGTTGGCGTAGACGTCGTACCCGGTCACCCCCACGTTGTCGGAGGACGCCGACCAGGTCAGCCGGATCTGCCCGCTGGCCGGCTGGGTGTAGGCCAGGTTGCCGGGTGCGCTTGGCGCCTGGGAGTCGGTGCCGCCGCTGGCGCCGTAGACCTCGACCTCGGAGAGCTGCGCGGCCGGCCAGCCGGTGTTGCCGGTGACCTGCACCCGGACGTAGCGGGTGCTGGCGGCGGTGAAGCTGACGGTCGCGGTGTTGCCGCTGCTCGGGTTGAAGGTGTAGCCGGCGGACGCCTTCAGGGTGCTGAAGGACGAGCCGTTGGTGGAGCCCAGCACCGACAGCGTCTGGGTGCGGGTCTGCCAGTCCGCCGCGGGCGGCAGCTTGAGCACCACCCGGTCGACGCTGACCGTGGCGCCCAGGTCCGCCTGGATCCACTGCGGGAACGCGTTGTTGGCGCTCTCCCAGTAGGTCGACGCGTTGCCGTCGTTGGCGTTGCTCGCCACGTAGTTCTGGTTGTAGCTGCTGGCGCTCATGGTGGCGGAGAGCCCGGCGAGCAGGGCCGCGCGGGCGGACCCGGCCGGGGCCGGTGCCGGCTTCGCCGCCGGGGCCGCGGTCGCGGGGGTGAGGGCGGGGACGGCGGCGAGGAGCAGTCCGGCGACCGCGCCAGCGAGCAGCCTGGCCGGCAGTCGGCCGGCCCGGTCGGCTCGGTCCGGTCGGGGGACGGGACCGGGCGAGCCGGTACGCGGGGTGCCTCGGGTGGGGCCGTTTCTCGACATGGGTGGCTACACCTCTTTCGGGGGTGGTGTGGGTGCGTTGCCCGGTGACGGGTGCAGGGGTACGCCCGTCGTGCCGCGACAGGTGGGGGACGGTGCGGTGTGGGACGGGTGCGGCGGGTCCGGCGCCGCGCTCTCGACCGGCGGCCCCGCCCGAGCCGGGCGGGGGGCGTCGGCCTAGCTGGAATAGACCTCGAACTCGCTGAGCTGACCGGCTGGCCAGCCGGTGTTGCCAGTGACGGTCAGCCGCAGGTATCGCTGGCTGGTCGCCGTGAAGGTCACGGTGACGGTGTTGCCGCTGGCCGGGTTGAAGGTGTAGCCAGCGGACGCCTTCAGCGTGCTGAAGGACGACCCGGTGGTGGAGCCGAGCACCGCCAGCGTCTGCGTACGCGTCTGCCAGGCCGACGACGGTGGGAGTTTCAGGACGACCCGGGACACCGTCCGGTTGGCGCCCAGGTCCACCGTCAGTGACTGCGGGAAGGCGTTGTTGGCGCTCTCCCAGTAGGTGTTCGCGTTGCCGTCCACCGCGTTGGGGGCGGCGTACACGTCGGAGTGGCTGGTCTCGGTGATCGAGCGCCCGGCGGCCAGGTTGCCGCTGGGCGGCGGGGTGGTCGGTGGCGCCGTGGTCGGTGGCGCCGTAGTGGGTGGCGCCGTGGTCGGCGGCGGCGTGGTCTGCGTGCCTCCGTACACCTCGACCTCGGACAGTTGGGCCGCCGGCCAGCCGGTGTTGCCGGTGACTGTCACCCGGAGGTAGCGGCGGTCACCGGACGGCAGGCCGATCGACACGGTGTTGCCCGAGCCGGGGCTGAAGACCCGACCGGCGGACGATGCCAGGGTGGCGTACGACGAGCCGTCGGTGGAGCCGAGCACCGACAGCGTCTCGGTGCGTTGCTCCCAACCGCTGGGCAGCTTGAGCACCACCCGGTCGACCGACCGGGCCGAACCCAGGTCGATGGTGACCGACTGGGGGAAGGCGTTGTTGGCGCTCTCCCAGTAGCTGGCCGCGTTGCCGTCCACCACGTTGGCCGCCGGGTAGCTCTGGTTGGTGCTGGTCGCGGTCGCCGACCGGTTCAGCGCCAGGTTCCCCCCGCTGGTGGGCGGCGGCGTGGTCGGTGCCGCGGTGGTCGGGGCCGGCGTGGTGGGTGCCGGACTGGTCGGCGGCGGCGTGCTGGGTCCGCCACCCCACCGCGGGTCCGGCCACGGCCCGCAGTACGGGGTCGAGGTGTACCAGCCGGAGTTGCCGGAACCCTGGGTGATCTGGAAGCCACCGCCCACGCAGTTGTGCATCGGGTTGCTCTGCGCGATGTTGGTGGCCCGCACGTTGGTGAAGGACACCTGGCTGGGTGCCTGCACCTGGAGCGCGTACGTGCCGGCGCCGTCGATCCGCACGTTCGTGAGGTTGATGCCGCTGGTCTGGCCCTCGATCCAGTGCAGCGCCGCGTACGAGCTGTCCAGGATGTCGGTGTCGGTGATGTTGATGGTGGCCTGCTGGAACGACTCGTTGAGGGCGGAGAACCAGATCGCCCCGACGCCGAAGTTCCAGTTGTAGTCCGAGTTGCCGTTGCGGATCAGCGTGTTCCGGGCGATCGTCCAGGTGCCCCGGACCGCGGTGTCGCCCTGCACACCCGGGTAGCGGTTGGCCACGTGGATGCCGCCGCCGTTGGTCAGCGAGTCGGCCGTCACGTTGTCGGAGATCGTGATGTCCCGACCGCCGTAGCTGACCAGGTGGTTCGCCAGCAGGGTCACGCCGATGGTGTTGTGCGTGAACGAGTTCTTGACGTTCGGCACGCTCTGCGCCCACATCGCCAGGGCGTCGTCGCCGGTGTTGCGGACGAACGTGTTCGTCACCGTCGAGTTGGTGACGCCGGTGTGGAAGTTCACCCCGTCCGCGGTCTGGTCCAGGATCCGGCTGTTGCGGATGGTGAAGTTGTCCATCGGGCCGTCCATCCACGCCCCGACCTTGGTGTTCTCCAGCCACAGATTGTCGACCACCGAGTTGGTCATCGCCCCGCCCAGGGCGTTGACCTGGTCGTCGTCGATCCGCTCGCGGATGTCGCCGATGATGGCGAAGTCCCGCAGCGTGACGTTGCGGCTCGGCCCGTTCGCCTCGTGCGCGCGGACCGGGCCGGTGTAGCCGCCACCGGGGACGTACTTGCCGTAGATGCCGACCGACCGGTTCCGGTCGGTGGGGTGCCGGCCGCCGAGCACCGAATACCAGGGGCCCGCGCCGCGCAGGGTCACCCCGTCGACCACCACGTGGTCCCAGAGGGTGAAGGTGCCGGTCGGGATCCAGACGGCCCGGCCCTGGGCCTTGCCGGCGTCGACCGCCGCCTGGAACCTGGCTGTCGAGTCGGTCGCGCCGCTCGGGTCGGCGCCGAAGTCGGTGACCACGTCGAGCACACCGGACGGCTTGGTGATCGCCGGTGCGACCAGCTCGAAGTCGGCCAGGTCGATGGTGAACGTGGGCGACTGGGCGGTGGAGGAGACCTGGAACCGAATCTTCGTGCCGGCCGGCTGGGTGCTGCCGAACATCGCCCGGGTCTCGTCGTAGAAGTGGTGCGGGTTGGTGTCACCCGGGTTGTTGTTGAACGGGTACCCGCCGTAGTACCAGCCGTACCGTGAGGTCACCGGGACCGACTTCAGCAGCGACCCGTTGGCCCGCAGGTCGATGGCGGCGTCCCGGCCGGTCCCGGACGGGCTGTCCGGCAGGCTGTAGCGGAAGGTGACCGCGTTGGCCGGCGCGGTGAGGGTGAACTCGACGTACTCGCCGACGGCGTCGAGGGTGACCGCCTCCCGGCCGGACGCCTCGGACGGCAGCGTGCCGTAGCGCCGGTCCGGGCCGATCTTCGAGCCGTTGTGGGCGGCCTCCTCCGCCTCCTGCTCGACGAACGGGACGGTGGCGCCCCGGCCGGAAATGTCGAAGGGTGACAACCCGGCCGCCGCGGCCGGAGTCGCCGTGCCGGTGATCGCGAGGGCGGTCAACGAGGTGGCGGCGAGCAGGGTGGCGGCGATGGCGGCCAACCCTGCCCGGGTCGGGTGTCGAAGGTGGTGCGGGGTGCCGGTGGTGTGGTTGGCCATGAGCTGCGCTCTCCCTTTCGTCAGGCAGGCCAGATCCCCCCGTGTCGGTGCGGTGTGACGCGTTCCCCCGGTCCTCCTTTCCGTGGGTGAGGTGGTGCCGGCGGCCGGGACGAGCCGCCGGCACCACCGCGAGCAGAGTCAGGTCAGGCGGGGTCCGTCCGCCTACTCGGTGGTACGCAGCCAGACCGCGGTGTCCGACGGCAGCAACCCGTCGTCGAGCGGCCCGCTGGCCAGCAGCAACTCCCCCTCGGCCGGCATCGGCACCGGAGTGTCGGAGAGGTTGACCAGGCAGGCGAAGCCACCGCCGCGGCTGAACGCGAGCACCCCGTCCGGGGCGGGCAGCCAGGTCAGCTCACCGTCACCGAGCGCCGGGTCGGCCCGCCGGACCTGGATCGCCGCCCGGTACAACTCCAACATCGAGGCGGAGTCACCGGTCTGCGCGCTGGCGGTCCGGTCCTTCCAGTCGGCCGGCTGGGGCAGCCAGGGCGCCGCGGCACCGGCGGGACTGAACTCGAACGGTGGCTCGTCACCAGCCCACGGCAGGGGTACGCGGCAGCCGTCCCGGCCCGGGTCGATCCGACCGGACCGTTCCCACATCGGGTCCTGGCGCAACGCGTACGGAATGTCCTCGACCTCGTAGAGGCCCAACTCCTCGCCCTGGTAGACGTAGGCGGCGCCGGGCAGCGACAGCGAGAGCAGCGCGGCGGCGCGGGCCCGGCGGGTGCCCAACTCCAGGTCGGTGGGGGTCCCCTCGCGCTTGGCGGCGAAGCTGAACCGGGTGTCCGCCCGACCATAGCGGGTGACGTGCCGGGTGACGTCGTGGTTGGAGAGCACCCAGGTGGCCGGGGCGCCGACCGGCGCGTGTGCGCTCAGCGTCCCGTCGATGCTCTCGCGCAGCGCCGCGGCGTCCCACGCGCAGCCGAGGAAGTCGAAGTTGAACGCGGCGTGCAGCTCGTCCGGGCGCAGGTAGTTGGCGAACCGCTGCCGGTCCGGCAGCCACACCTCGCCGATCAGGGCCCGGTCGGCGTACTCGTCGGCGACCCGACGCCAGCCCCGATAGATCTCGTGCACCCCGTCGAGGTCGTGGAACGGGTGTGGCTGGTCCGGGTGCACCTCGGGCAGCGTCCCGTCCTTGACCAACAGCCCGGCCGAGTCGATCCGGATGCCGTCCACCCCCCGGTCGAACCAGAACCGCAGGATGTCCTCGAATTCCGCCCGCACCCGCGGGTGGTCCCAGTTGAAGTCCGGCTGCTGCGGGGCGAACAGGTGCAGGTACCAGTCGCCGGGGGTGCCGTCCGGGTTGGTGGTGCGGGTCCAGGTTTCGCCACCGAACTCGCCGATCCAGTCGGTGGGCCGCTGGTCGCCGTTCGGGCCCCGGCCCGGCCGGAACCAGAACAGGTCCCGTTCCGGCGCGCCGGGCCCGCCGGCGAGCGCCGCCTGGAACCAGGGGTGCGCGTCGGAGCAGTGGTTCGGCACCACGTCGACGATGCTCCGGATGCCCAGCGCGTGTGCCTCGGCGATCAGCGCCTCCGCCTCGGCCAGGCTGCCGAAGACCGGGTCGATGTCGCGGTAGTCGGACACGTCGTAGCCGGCGTCGGCCATCGGGGAGGGATACCAGGGGCTGAACCAGATCGCGTCGACGCCGAGCGCGGACAGGTGGTTCAGCCGGGACCGGATGCCGGCGATGTCACCGATGCCGTCGCCGTTGCCGTCGGCGAAGCTCCGGGGATACACCTGGTAGATCACGGCTCCACGCCACCACGGACTTCTGTCAGCTGTGGACACGAGCACCTGCTTTCTGCGTCAGTACGTCGGCGGGTTCGCCGGACCTGGTCATGTGTTCGGGCGAACTGTCGTTGTTCGCCGCGCGGGAGGTTACGTTGCCGGCTATCCCTTGATGCTGCCCGTGGTCAGACCGGACATGATGTTGCGTTGGAAGATCAGGAAGACGATGACTGTCGGGATCGCGGCGATGACCGACGCGGCGATCACCACGTTCTCGGGCGTTCCACCCGCGAAGGAGTAGATGCCGACGCTGACCGTGCGAGTTTCCGGCGACGGCATGACCAGCTTCGGCCAGAGGAAGTCCTTCCAGACCGCCGTCATGGCCAGAATCGCGACGACGCCGAGGATCGGGCGGGACATCGGCAGGATGATCGACCAGAGCGTACGCAGCGACGTCGCCCCGTCCACCAGGGCGGCCGCCATCAACTCCTCCGGAATCGAGTCGAAGAACCGCTTCAACAGGAAGATGTTGAACGCGTTCGCCACCAGGGGCAGCCAGATCGCGAACGGCGAGTCCAGCAGGTTGATGTGCACGATCGGCAGGTCGATCACTGTCACGTACTGCGGGACGATGAGGACCATCGCCGGGATCATCAGCGTCCCCAGCATCAGCGCGAGAATCACGTTGCCGAAGATCGGCCGCAGCTTGGACAACGAGTACGCGGCAGCCGCGTCGAGGACGAGCTGGAACAGCACCGCGCCGATCGCGTAGTAGAACGTGTTGAACAGCAGCTTGGCGAGCTCCAGGTTGTTCCAGGCGTCGATGTAGTTCTGCGGCTGGGGGTCCTTCGGAAACAGCGTCGGTGGGGTCTGCGCGATCTCCTGACCGGACTTGAGCGCGCCGGTCACCATCCAGTAGAGCGGGCCGAGGAAGACGAGCGTGAAGCCCGCCACGACGACGACCAGCAGCGTCCAGTAGATGACCTTGCCGCGCCCCCGGCTGATCTGGGCCTGGGAGATGAGGGTCCGGGTGCCGGATTCCTGTGCCATTCCTCGCCGTCCTAGTCTTGTTTCGCAGTCAGCCGCAGGTACACGGCGGAGAAGCCGGCCAGCACCACGAGCATGATCACGCCCAGTGCGGCGGCGCCGTTGAGGTCGTTCTGGAAGAACCCGTGCTGATAGATGAGGTACGCCACAGTGGTCGCGGAGTCCTCCGCGCCCGCGCCGTTGGCGAGGATCAGGGGCTCGATGAAGAGCTGCATCGTGGCGACGATCTGGATCATCGCCAGGAGCGCGAGGATCAGCCGGGTCTGCGGGATCGTCACGTGGCGGATCCGCTTCCAGATGCCCGCGCCGTCGAGTTCCGCCGCCTCGTACAGCTCGCCGGGGATGCTCTGCAACGACGCCAGGTAGATGAGCACCGCGCCGCCCATGTTCATCCAGGTCGACGCGATCACCATCGCCGGCATCGTCATCTCCGGCGACTGCATCCACTGCGAGGTGGGCAGGTGCAGCGCCTTCAGGATCGCGTTGAAGAGCCCGGCCTCACTGGGGTCGTACGCGTAGAACTTGAAGAGGTACAGCGCCGAGGCCGGCGGCAGCATCACCGGCAGGTAGACCAGGATCCGCAGGTACCCCTTGGCGTGCCGGAACTCGTTGAGCAGGACCGCCACGAAGAACGGCACCGCGTACCCGAGGACGAGCGCGAGCGCCGTGAAGTAGAGCGTGTTCTGCCAGGCCGGCCAGAAGCTCGGGTCGGCGATGAGACGGGAGTAGTTGTCCCAACCCACCCAGGTGGTCTCGCCGCGCCGGGTCCGCTGGAAGCTCATCACGAGGCCGCGGACCATCGGGTACCAGGAGAAGACGACGAAGCAGAGCACCGCGCCGATCAGGAACGCGTGACCGGTGAGGTTGTCCCGTAACTTGCGGCCGAGGCTGGTGCGCTGCGGCCCCGCCGAGTACGGCGACGGCGGGCGGCCCGGTTTCCTGGGGGTCTCCGGGACGGTGGTGATCGCCAAGGCAACTCCTGGGTGAGTCGGTGACGTCGACGATGTGGCGCAGATGGTGTGGCGCAGATGGTGTGGCGCGGATGGTGTGGGGGCCGGTCGGCGTCCCGGCCCCCACACGAACTGTCAGCTCTCCGCGGCGAGGAGCTGGTTGACCTTCTGCTCGGCGGTCTTGAGCAGCGCGTCGATGTTCGCGTTCGGGTTGGTCAGCACACCGGACATCGCGGCGTCGAGCACCGCGTAGACCGCCTGTGCGTTACGCGGCTCACCCTTGATCGGCACCGGGGTGGCCTCGAAGAGCGCGAAGTTCGCCGTGTCGACGTTCGCGTTCGCCTTGCGCAGCTCCAGCTCCTGCTTCTGCGCCTCGCTGCCGTTGGCGAAGAGCAGCGGCTGGGGCAGACCCACCGGGTAGTTCTGCGGCTTGGCCCGGACGTAGTCGAACTGACCCTTGCCCGGCGTCAACTTCTGGTACGCGATCCACTTCATGCCGGCCTTGACCTGCTCGGGGGTCAGGTCCTTCTTGAAGAAGTAGCCCTCGCCGCCACCGAGCGTGCCCTTCGCCGCGCCGTCCTGGCCGGGCAGCGGGCTCATCGCCCAGTCCTGGAACTTGCCCTGGAACTGCGTGACGATCGCCTGGGTGGCGTCCGGAGCGCCGATGAACATGCCGACCTTGCCCGCGCCGGCGTTCGTCAGCAGGTCGCCCCACTGCAGCAGCTGGCGGGCGCCCATGCTGTTGTCGCCGTACCGCATGTCCTTGATGTTCTGCAGGACCTGCTTGCCCTGGGCGTTGTTGAAGTCGGCCTTCTTGCCGTCCTCGGTCAGCACGCGGCCGCCCTGCGAGTAGAGCAGGGAGGTGAAGTGCCAGCCGCCGGTGTTACCGGCGCTGTACTCCGAGTAGCCCGCGATGCCGTTGCCGAGTGCGGAGATCTTCTTGGCGGCGGCCCGGACGTCGGCCCAGGTCTTCGGCGGGTTGTTGGCGTCGAGCCCGGCCTGCTGGAACAGGGCCTTGTTGTAGACCAGGCCCATCGAGTAGTTCTTCACCGGGACGGCGTAGAGCTTGCCGCCGTCGGTGAAGACCTCCTTGAGCGCCGGGTCGACGCTGTCCCAGGTGGGGATCGTGTCCTTGTTGGCGTACTGGGTGATGTCCATCGCCTGGCCCGAGTCCAGCACCTGCTGGAGGTCGGTCATGTAGCCGTAGAACACGTCGGTCACGGTGCCGCCGGCGAGGCGGGCGGTGAAGTCCGGCGGGTTGTTGCACTGCTCGCCGACGCTCACGCTCTTGACGACGATGTCCGGGTTCTGCCGCTGGAACTCGGCGACGTCGTCGTTCCAGTTCTTCAACAGCTCTTTCTGGGCGCCGACGGGCTGGCAGTCGACCGTGATGGTGACCTTGCCGCCGGCGGTCGTGTCCTTGTCGTCGCTCTTCGTGGAGCACGCCGTGAGGCTGAGCCCCAGACCGGCCACGAGCGCAACCGCCGCAGCCTTTCGGTATTGCGGTACGGACATCTGTCCATCCCTTCGGGAACGGGTGACTCCAATGACCTTCGCTGATCTGCGGTGATACGACCTGACGCCCAGTAGCTGCGTCGGAGCCAGGTGTGAGTGGAGTCACTGTAGCGAGGGGGACTCATTTCGGCAAGGTATCGACCCTGTTCCGAAAGGACACGACGTGATTACGGCAGATGTTTGCAAAGCCGTGAAAGCAGACCCGTTTGTTGGCTTTTGATCCCTTTTGGCGGGTCATTCGGCAAGTTCGATGCCGGTCCTGGTGCGCAACGACGAAAACGGCCGCCGACCGCAGGAGCGGTCGACGGCCGAAGCGTCGTGTGGGTGCGGCCCTAGCGACCCGGGGCGGGAGCGGTCGAACCGCGAACCACCAACTCGGGCTCGAACAGCAACTCGTCGTGCAGCACGCCGGCGCCTTCGATCTGGGTGACCAGCAGATCCACGGCGGCCTGCCCCATCGTCTCGATCGGCTGCCGCACCGTGGTCAACGGCGGGTCGGTGCACGTCATGAACGCGGAGTCGTCGAAGCCCACCACCGACACGTCGGCCGGCACCGAGCGACCCAACCGCCGGGCCGCACGGATCGTGCCCAACGCCAGGACGTCGCTGGCGCAGATGATGCCGGTCACGCCACGCTCGACGAGTTTCGTCGCGGCGACCCGGGCACCCTCCATCGAGAAGCTGGACCGCTCGACGCACTCGGCGTCGGCCGCACCCCAGCCGGCGGCCTGGATCATCGCGTCCAACTTACGGCGGGACGGCACGTGCCCCTCCGGGCCGAGCACCATCCCGATCCGCTCGTGCCCGAGCGAGCGCAGGTGCCCGTACGCCTGCTCCACCGCGACCGCGTCATCGGTGGAGACCCGAGGGAAGCCCAACTCGTCCACGCCCGCGTTGACGAGCACGACGGGAAGGCCCCGGTCGGTCAGTCGACGGTAGTGGTCGTGCCGGGCGTCGGCGAGCGCGTACGAGCCACCCGCGAAGATCACCCCGGAGACCTGATGGTCGAGGAGCATCTCCACGTAGTCCATCTCGGACACGCCGCCGATGGTCCGGGCGCACAGGGCCGGGGTGTAGCCACGCTGGGCGAGGGTCCCGGTGACGACCTCCGCCAGCGCCGGGAAGATCGGGTTCTGCAACTCGGGCAACACCAGCCCGACCAGCCGGGCGCGTTCGCCGCGCAGCTTGGTCGGCCGCTCGTAACCCAGCACGTCGAGCGCGGTCAACACGGCGGTGCGGGTCGCCTCGGAGACCCCGTCGCGGCCGTTGAGCACCCGGCTGACGGTGGCCTCGCTGACGCCCGCCTTCTTGGCAACTTCAGTCAACCGCTTGGTCACAGCCGCAATCGTACGTCACCACAATGAAAGAAATGAACAGCAAAATGCTCGGCGTTTGCCGGATAGCTGCCGCATTCTTCCCATCCGGCCCCATTCCGGCGCGCGACATCGGGGCCGGGCGGCGGTGTCCGGGCCCTCTCGACACCAGGTCGCACCGTCCGGGTCTTGATCGACTCGGCTTTCAGGAAGTCGCGGTGTCGAGAGACCCCGGACACCGCGACTTTCCTGAAGTCGAGTGGATCACCCGCGGACGGCCCGGCCCGGCGCGGCGCGGCGCGGCGCGGCGCGGCGCGGCGCGGGCGTCAGGACAGGTCGCCCAGGGCGGCCTCGATGGCCCGGTGGAAGGTCGGGTACGCGTAGATCATGTGGCGGAGCTGACTCAGCGGCACCGCCGCGTGCACCGCCACCACCAGTGCGGAGAGCACCTCGCCGCCGGCCGGGCCGACCGACGTCGCGCCGATCAGCACGCCCTGGTCGGCGTCGGCGACGAGCTTGATGAACCCGTCGTCGCCGACCTGGTGGATCCAGCCCCGGGTGGAGCTGCCGAGCTTCGTGAAGCCGACCTGCACGTTGATGCCGCGTTCGCGGGCCTGTTGCTCGGTGAGCCCGACCGCGCCCACCTCGGGATCGGTGAAGGTCACCCGGGGCAGCGCACGGTAGTCGGCTCGCGGGACGGTGCCGGCCGACCCGCTCGACCCGCTCGCGGCCAGCGAGCTGGACGCCCCCATCGCGCCACCGACCACGCTGGACGTGCCGCTGGCGTCCGCACCGGCCTTCGTCTGCCGGGCCAGGGCCAGGATGTCCGCGATCACGATCCTCGCCTGGTACATGGCGATGTGGGTGAAGGCGCCCTCGCCGGTCAGGTCGCCGACCGCCCAGACCCGGTCGGTGACGTGCAACCGGTCGTCGACCGACAGGTAACGCTGGTTGGCGTCCACGCCGATCGTGTCCAACCCCAGCTCTTCCAGGTGCGCCTTGCGCCCGGTCACCACCAGCAGCCGGTCGGCGGTGAACTCCGCCCCGCCGCCACCGCGCAGGACGAACCGGGTGCCGTCGTGGTCGACCCGTTCGGCGCGTACCCCGGTGTGGATCTCCACGCCGTCGGCGCGCAGCGCCGCGGCGGCGACGTCGGACGCCTCCGGCTCCTCGACGGCCAGCACCCGGTCAAGTGCCTCCACCACGGTGACCCGCACTCCGAAGCGGGCGAAGACCTGGGCGAGCTCCAGGCCGATCGCGCCGCCGCCGAGCACCAGCAGCGACTCCGGCAGTTGGTCGGCCTCGATCGCCTGGTGGTTGGTCCAGTACGGGGTGTCGGCCAGGCCGTCGATCGGCGGCACCGACGGACGGGTGCCGGTGCCCAACACGACCCCGTAGCGGGCCTGGAAGACCTGGTCACCGACCCGGACCCGGGCCGGGCCGTCGAAGCGGCCACTGCCGCGCACGAGCCGACCGCCCAGGCCGGTGAACCGCTCCGCCGCGACCGTGTCGTCCCAGGTGTCGGTGGCCTCCTCACGGATCCGCTTGGCCACGGGTGCCCAGTCCGGTTGGACCTGGGCCGTCCCGGCCAGCCCATCCACCCGGCGGGCCTCGGCGAGCGCGTTGGCGGCCCTGATCATCATCTTGCTCGGGATGCAGCCCCAGTACGGGCACTCCCCACCGACCAGGTCCCGCTCGACGCCGACGACACTCAGGCCGGCCTCGGCGAGTCGCTCGGCGACCTCCTCGCCGCCGACCCCGAGCCCCACCACGACCACATCCACCAGCTCCGGCTCTGCCACCGGAACAGCATCCCCCAGCGACACCACCGCAACCACCGGGGCCCGGAGAAAAGTCGACACGCTCACCCGTGCCGGCCCCTTACGGTGGCGGGATGCACGCACGCTTCGCTCCGGTCCGGGACTGCTTCCACGACCTGCTCACCTCCGGCCGGGAGACCGGCGCCGGCCTGGTCATCTGGTACGACGGTGAGCCGGTCGTCGACCTGGTCGGCGGGACCCGGACCGGCGCCGAGCCGTGGCGGCCGGACACGCTCGTCAACGTCTACTCGGTCGGCAAGCCGGTGGCCGCGCTCTGTCTGCTGATGCTCGTCGACCGGGGGTCTGTCGACCTCGACGCGCCCGTCGACAGGTACTGGCCGGAGTTCCGCACCCCCGCCACCGTGCGCCAGGTGTTGTCGCACACCGCCGGGCTGCCGACCTTTCCGGTGCCCCGGCCCGCCACCGCGATCGCCGACTGGGCGCTGCTCGCCGGCGACCTGGCCGCCGCCGACCCCGAGTGGTCACCCGGCTCGGTGGCCGGCGAGCACGCCTGGACGTACGGGCACCTGGTGGGCGAGGTGGTCCGTCGCGTCGACGGGCGGTCGGTGGGCCGGTTCCTGGCCGAGGAGATCGCCGACCGGTGGCAGCTCGACCTGGCGTTCGGGCTGACCGAGGCGGACCAGCGACGCTGCGCCGACCTGCGCTACGGCGACCCGGGGTGGCCGACCCGGGCGCTCGGCGAGCCGGGCTCACTGCGGGCGCGCGCGATGGGCAACCCGGCCGGTGGGCAGGATCTCGCCGTGGTGAACAGCCCGCTGTGGCGGGCTGCCGAGATGCCGGCGGTCAACCTGCACGCCACCGCTCGCGGCCTGGGTCGGCTCTACACCGGTCTGCTGGCCGGCGGTGTCCTGGACGGGGTTCGGCTGTTCGGCGCGGAGCTGGTGGCGGAGGCGACCCGGGTCCAGTACGACGGGCCGGACCTGGTGCTGGACCGCCCGGCCCACTGGACGCTGGGTATGCAGTGGGAGCCGGACGGCAGTTGGGGCATGGGCGGCCTCGGTGGCAGCAGCGCGTGGGCCGACCCGGAGCGCGGCTACACCTTCGCGTACGCGACGGCGCACCTCGCCGAGCACGACCGGGTGGACGAGCTGGTCGAGGTGTTGCACTCCTGCCTCTGATCAGCGCAGCCAGACCGGGTCGGTGCCCGGCACCGAGAGCGGCGGTGGATAGTCGGGCGCCTCGGGCAGTTTCCACGGTTGGTGGATGGCCTTACCCTGCACCGTCGCCAGCTCCGGCACCCACCGGCGCACGTAGTCGCCGGCCGGGTCGTACCGTTCGGCCTGCCGGACGGGGTTGAACCCCCGGTACGGCTTGGTGTCGTTGCCGGTGCCGGCGACCCACTGCCAGTTGCCGGAGTTGTTGGCCACGTCCCCGTCCAGCAGCCAGCGGAAGAAGACTCCGACACCGCCCCGCCAGTCCTGCCCGAGCGACTTGGTCAGGTAGCCGGCGGTGATCAGCCGGGCCCGGTTGTGCATCCAGCCCTGCGTCCGCAGTTGCCGCATCCCGGCGTCGACGATGGGCACTCCGGTCCGCCCCTCGGCCCAGGCCGCCAGCGCGTCGTCGTCGTAGCGCCACTGCTCGGTGGCACCCCGCCGGTACGCCGCGGTCGAGATCTCCGGAAAGGCGGCGGTGACCTGGTAGTAGAAGTCCCGCCAGCAGATCTGCCGGACGAACGGCCCGGACCGGTCGCCGGCGCGGTTGGCCACCGCCAGCGGGGACACGCAGCCGAAGCGCAGGTACGGGCTGAGTCGGGAGGTGTCGTCGCCGGCCATGTCGTCGTGCTGGTCGGCGTACCGGTCCAGGTCCGGCAGCCAGTCGGTGAGCCGCTGCTGGGCGACCCGCTCACCGCCGACCGCCGCGTCCGGCGAGTCCCCGGCCGGCGGCTTCGGCAGGCTGCCCACGCGCACACCGCCGGGCAGCGTCACCCGGCGTGGCGCGGCCAACTCCTCCCGCCACCGGTTGGCCGCCCAGGCCCGGTGGTAGGGGCTGAACACCCGGTAGTGGTCGCCGCCGCCACCGGGCCGCAGGGCGCCCGGCTCGACCACGGTCAGCCCGGGAAACAGGCGCAGGTGCAGCCGGTGCCGCTCGCACTCGGCGCGCAGTCGCCGCTCCCGCCGGCGGGCGTGGTGGCTGACGTCGGCGGAGAGCGCGACGGCCGTGGCCCCGACCTCGCCGGCCAGCCGGATCGTCTCGGCCACCGGGTCACCGTGTCGCACCACCAGGTCGCCGCCCCGCTCGCGCAGTTCGGCGCGCAGGTCGGCGAGGGCCTGGTGCAGGAACCGGGTGCGGTTGGCCGACCGGTCGGCCAGCGCCGGGTCGAGCACGTACAGCGGGACCACCCGGTCGAAGGCCGCGCAGGTGGTGGCCAGCGCCGGGTGGTCGTGCACCCGCAGGTCGCGGGTGAGGAGGACGATCGCGGTGCCTGCGGTCACCGGGTTTCCGGATCGACAGTCGGCCCGGGGATGGTGACCGGCGTACCGGTCGAGGTGAGCAGCGCCCGTCCGACCACCGCCATCCGTCGCCGTTGCGGCACCACGGCACGCCGGACGAAGACGTCGTAGTCCTGCGCGGCGACCTCGTCGAGGATGCCGCCGTAGAGGGCGTACGCGGTGCGCATGCAGGCCTGCGAGGCTGGCGCCAGCATGGTGATGCCCGGCGCGGCGGCGGCGTAGTGCGCCTGGGCGCGGGTCACCTCGTACTCGATCAGCTCGCGGATGCGGGGCGTGCCGCGCCCCCTGGTGCGGGCCTCGAGCAGCTCGTCGCGGGTGACCCCGAACTTCGCCAGGTCCTCGTCGGGCAGGTAGGTGCGGCCCCGGTCGAGATCCTCCGCGACGTCCCGGATGAAGTTGGTGAGTTGGAAGGCGAACCCGAGCTGCCGGGCCGGCTCCCGCGCCGCCGCCGGGTCGGAGCTGCCCAGGATCGGCAACATCATCGTGCCGATGACCGCCGCCGAGCCCTCCATGTAGTCGAGCAGGTGGTCGTAGGTCGGGTACGCCGTGACGGTCAGGTCCATCGCCATGCTCTTCAGGAACGACGCAAAATCGTCCCGGTCGAGATCGAAGACCGCGATGGTGTGCAGCACGGCCGGCAGCAGCGGGTCGTCGACTGGCGCACCGCGCAGACCGGCTACGAACCGGCTGGCCCAGTCGTCCAGGCGGGCGGCCCGCTCGGCCGGCGGCAGGTCCTCGGTGCGGTCGACGATCTCGTCCGCGTACCGGGTGAACCCGTAGAGGGCGTGCACATGTCGCCGTTTCCATGCGGGCAGCAGTCGGGTGGCGAGATAGTAGGTGCGGCCGTGACGTTTGTGCAGCTCACGACACCTGTCGTAGGCAGCGGTGAGATCTGTGTCCACCGGCCCTCCTCATTTATCGACGCACCAATCGACGCAACTCGCAGCCTAGGGTACGCTCAGCCGCATGGCCAACGACGCAGTTGCGGGCAATGCGACTCGTGTGGCGGCGGCAGTCCCGGTCGACCGGGACGACCCGGTCGGTGCCGTTCTGGCCGCGTACACCCATGAGCTGGTCGCGGCGGTCGACGAGACCCTGACCACCTTCCTCACCGCCGAGGTCGACTCCCTCGCCGAGATCGACGCGTCGATGGGCAGCTTCGCCACCTCCGCGCGGGAGGCCGTCCTGGTCGGCGGCAAGCGGATCCGGCCGACGTTCGCCTACTGGGGCTGGCGCGGGGCGATCGGCGGCGCCGAGGCACTGCCGCCCGTGCTGCCGGCGCTGGCCGCGCTGGAGTTGCTGCACACCTTCGCCCTGGTGCACGACGACGTGATGGACGCCTCCACCACCCGGCGCGGCCGCCCCACCGCACATGTCGCGCTCGCCCAGCAGCACATCGCCGCCGGTCACCGCGGTGATCCCAGGCGGTTCGGCGAGGCCGTCGCCGTCCTCATCGGCGACCTCTGCATGGTCTGGGCCGACCGGTTGCTGGCGCACGCCACGGTGCCACCGGCCCGCCTGTTCGAGGTTCGCCGCTGCTACGACCAGATGCGGGTGGAGACCGTCGCCGGGCAGTATCTGGACGTGCTCGGTGAGAACGACCCGGCCAACTGGTCGGTCGACCGGGCGCTGCGGGTGGCCCACTACAAGACCGCCAGCTACACCGTCCAACGACCACTGCTCTTCGGCGCCTGCCTGGCCGGGGTGCCCGCCGACGATCCGCTGATCTCCGCGTACACCCGCTATGGCCTGGCCGTCGGCGAGGCCTTCCAGCTCCGCGACGACCTGCTCGGTGTGTACGGCGATCCGGCGGCCACCGGCAAGCCGGCCGGTGACGACCTTCGCACCGGCAAGCCGACCACGCTGTTCATGCTGGCCCGGGAGTTGGCCACGCCGGCGCAACTCCAGGCGTTGGAGCGCCCCGGTGACACACCTGTCGACCGGCTCGCCGAGCTGGTGGCCGAGACCGGCGCGGTGGCCCGGGTGGAGCGGATGATCGCCGAGCGGGTGAGCGACGCGCTTGCCGCGCTCGACTCCGCACCCGTGGACCGTACGGCGCGAACCGCACTGACCGGGCTGGCCACCGCCGCGACCAACCGGCGGGCCTGATGAGCGATTCTCTTGAGGAGGTGGTCACGTGCGGACGGTGACAGGACGGACGGACCGGGTGGTGGTCGTCGGGGCCGGCCTGGGCGGGCTCGCCTGCGCGCTGCACCTGGCCGGCACCGGGCGACAGGTCACCGTGCTGGAACGCGAGCCGGTGCCCGGCGGGCGAGCCGGGCGGCTCGCCGTGGACGGCTACGAGTTCGACACCGGCCCGACCGTGCTCACCATGCCCGACCTGATCGCCGAGGCGCTCGGCGCGGTCGGCGAGGAGCTGCACGACTGGCTCGACCTGACCCCCCTCGATCCGGCCTACCGGGCCTACTACCCGGACGGTTCGACACTGGACGTGCTCACCGACACCACGCGGATGGCGGCCGAGATCTCCCGGGTCTGCGGGCCGCGCGAGGCCGACGGTTACCTGCGCTTCGTCGACTACGCGCGTGAGCTGTGGCGGCTGGAGCGGGCCGACTTCATCGAGCGCAACCTCGACGCGCCGACCGACCTGATCACCGGCAACCTCCTCAAGCTGCTCAGCGGCGGAGCCTTCCGACGCCTCCAGACGAAGATCAACCAATTCTTCCGGGACCCGCGTACCCAGCGGATCTTCTCCTTCCAGGCGATGTACGCCGGCCTCGCGCCGCACGACGCCCTCGCCATCTACGCGGTCATCGCGTACCTCGACTCGGTGGCCGGGGTCTACTTCCCGCGCGGCGGCATCCACGCGGTCTCCAGGGCCATGGCGGGCGCCGCCGAGAAGCACGGCGTGCAGATCCGGTACGACACGACGGTGACCCGGGTGGAGACGGCGAACGGCCGTGCCACAGGTGTGCTCACCGCCGACGGCGAACTGGTGCGGGCGGATGTCGTGGTGCTCAACCCCGACCTACCGATCGCCTACCGGGACCTGCTCCCCGCCGCGCCACGGCGTCGGCTCACCTACTCCCCGTCGTGCGTCGTTCTGCACGTCGGGTCCCGACAGGCCTATGCGAAGATCGCCCATCACAACATCCATTTCGGACGCGCGTGGAAGGGCACCTTCGATGAGGTCATCCGGCGAGGCGAGCTGATGACCGATCCGTCACTGTTGGTGACCAACCCGAGTCGGACCGACCCCTCGGTGGCCCCACCCGACCGGCACACCTACTACGTGCTCGCCCCGGTGCCCAACCTGCACCGGGCGCCGTTCGAGTGGCGCGGTGACCTGACCCAGCGCTACAGCGACCAGCTGATCGGCACGCTGGAGGAGCGCGGGTACGTCGGCTTCGGTGCCGGGGTCGAGGTGCTGCGGGCGATCACCCCGGCCGAGTGGGAGGAGCAGGGGATGGCCGCCGGCACCCCCTTCGCCGCCGCACACACCCTCTTCCAGACCGGCCCGTTCCGCCCGTCGAACCTGCACCGCGACCTGCCGAACGTGGTCTTCGTCGGCTCCGGCACCCAACCCGGGGTGGGTGTGCCGATGGTGCTCATCTCCGGCAAGCTCGCCGCCGGCCGGATCAGTGGGGAAGGTCGATGAGCAGCCGCGAGGAGCACCTTGTCGAGTTGGTCGACGACGCCGGCAGAGCCCGCGGCGAGATGACCGTCGCCGCCGCACACCAACCCCCGGGGCACCTGCACCGGGCCTTCTCGGTGCTGCTGGTCGACCCGGACGGCCAGGTGCTGCTCCAACGCCGGGCCGCCGTCAAGACCCGGTTCCCGCTGCGCTGGGCCAACTCCTGCTGCGGCCACCCCCGGCCCGGCGAGTCCCTCGCCGAGGCGGCCAACCGGCGGCTACGCGAGGAGTTGGGCGCGGGTCCGGTCGAGCTGACCGAGGTCGGCGTCTACGTCTACTACGCCGAGGACCCGGCCACCGGCCGGGTCGAATTCGAGTACGACCACGTACTGCGGGGTGATTTCCTGCCCGCGGCCCCGCTCCTGCCGGACCCGGACGAGGTCGCCGAGTTGCGCTGGGCCGACCCCACCGCACTCGAAGCCGAGTTGGACCTCGACCCCCGGTCGTACGCCCCCTGGCTGGGCGGGGTGGTGAACCGGCTACTGCACCCCTCGGGCGCCACGTCGGGCACATCCGATCCGGCCGTGACCCCGTCCGGACCGTCGGCGGATGACACGGCGGAGCGGTCGGGTGGTCGATGAGGCGCTGAGTGCGGGGGCGGTCGCACGCCGGCTGGGGGTCGCGGTGACCACCCTGCGCACCTGGCACCAGCGCTACGGGCTCGGGCCAAGCGAGCACATCCCCGGCCACCACCGCCGGTACACGCCCAAGGATCTGGCCCGCCTCGAGATCATGCGCCGCCTCACCGCCGAGGGGGTGAGCCCCGCCGAGGCCGCCCGCTGGGCCCGCCAGGCACCCGATCCGACGCCCACCGACACCGTCGCCCCCACTCGGATCCACCGACCCGGCCGGGACGGCGGTGGAACCATCCCGGTGGGCCGCGCCGGCCCCGCAGCCCGCGGGTTGGCCCGGGCCGCCATGCGGCTGGACGCGGCGGCGATCAGCGAGACGATCGCGCACGCCCTGGCCGCCGGCGGAGTCGTCGCCACCTGGGACGGCCTGCTGCGCCCGGTCCTCACCGGCATCGGCGAACGCCACGCCGCCACCGCCGGCCTGATCGAGGTGGAACACCTGGTGTCCCGCTGCGTCTCGGAGGCCCTCGCGGCGGCCAGTCGGGCCAAGGTTCCCACCGGGCCGGCCCGCATCCTGCTCTCCTGCGCCGACGAGGAGCAGCACACCCTGCCGCTGGAGGCGTTGGCCGCCGCGCTCGCGGAGGCCGGGGTCAGCTACCGGACGCTCGGCGCCCGAGTGCCGGTCGCCGCCCTCCTCGAGGCGGTCAACCGGACCGGACCGGCCGCCGTGGTGCTCTGGTCGCACACCCGGGCCACCGCTGACCCAGCTCAGCTCAGCGCGCTCCTCGCGGCACCCCGTCGCCCGTTGCTGGTGCTCGCCGCCGGGCCGGGCTGGCGAGCCGACGCGCTGCCCGCCGGGGTGGTGCGGCCGATTGATCTGGCCGAGGCCGTCTCGCTCGCCGTCGCGGTCCGTGACTCGCTGGACCAGTCGAGGCGTGACTGACCGCACTGTCGCCCGTTTGCGGCGTGAACTACCGTCGGAGGCTCCGCCTACCCCGACCCCTCCGGGAGCCAGCAGATGCAAGCCCGCGCCGCCCTGGCGTCCGTCCTCGCCATGGCGCTGGTCTTGTCCGGCTGTGCCCAGCCGGACCGCACCATCACCCGCTCCAGCGCGTCGCAGCCGATGCCATCGGCCACGCCCACCCCGCCGCACCCCACCGTCGCCAAGCCGCCCAAGACTCCGCTGCGACCACTGCCGGCCAAGCTCCCCGCCGGCCTGCGTCGCACCACCGGTGCGCGCCCGGCGGTGTTGACCTTCGACGACGGGCCGAACCCGGCCTGGACGCCCAAGGTGCTCGATCAACTGCGGGCCGCCAAGGTGACGGCCACCTTCTGTGTCGTCGGTCGCGAGGTGCAGCGACACCCGGAGTTGGTCCGCCGGATCGTCCGCGAGGGCCACCAGCTCTGCAACCACAGTTGGCGGCACGACCTCGACCTGGCGCGGCGACCGGTCGCCGAGATCAGGGCCGACCTGGACCGCACCAACAGGGCCATCCAGGCGGCGGCTCCCGGGGCGAAGGTGTCCTTCTACCGGCAACCAGGTGGCCGATGGACGTCGGAGGTGCTGGGGGTGGCGAAGGACCTCGGCATGCGCCCCCTGCACTGGTCGGTCGACCCACAGGACTGGGACAAGCCGAGCGCCGCCACGATCGGCAAGCGAATCCACGCCGCCGCCGGTCCCGGTGCCATCGTGCTGCTGCACGACGGGGGCGGCAATCGGGCCGCGACGCTCGCCGCCTGCCCCCAGGTGATCGCCGATCTGAAGAAACGCTTCGGCATCGCCCGACTCAACTAGGACGTGTCGGACGAGCCGAGCTGGAGTTCCGGCGGGGTTGTCTCCGGGCGGCACCCGGGCCGGCGCAGGCCGGCCGGCACCTTTGAAACACCCTTTGACCTGCGGTTACGCCCCGATCTCCGGGCACCCCGATACCGATTTTGTTCACCGACCTGGCATCACGTATGCTTTCCAAGCCTCCGGCGGGGCCGGATGGGAGCAAGTCCGCTTGAAGTTGCCAATGTGCAATGATGGCGGGGCCGCCCTCATCGTCTAGCGGCCCAGGACGCCGCCCTTTCAAGGCGGTAGCACGGGTTCGAATCCCGTTGGGGGCACGACCGGCGCAAGCCGGAGCAACACAAGCTAGGTCCTGTGGAGCAGTTGGAGTGCTCGCCGCCCTGTCAAGGCGGAGGTCGCGGGTTCAAGTCCCGTCAGGACCGCAGCGCTGACGCCGCGCCTCGCGCGGCGTTCTGCGTATCGGAGCATGTCGCCCTTGCCGCCGGTTCGTCCGGTTGCCGGGTAACATGGGCCGAGCAGTACGGCCAGGTAGCTCAGTTGGTACGAGCGTCCGACTGAAAATCGGAAGGTCGGCGGTTCGACCCCGCCCCTGGCCACATAGCCTTTCGCCGGGCTACAGAGGTCCCCACCAGCGGAAACGCAGGTGGGGATCTTGCTGTTGGGGCGTCTTTTCACCGACGACCTTCGGCCCGCCGGAATGTGATCCACTCCACTTCCTGCAAATCGGGGCATCCAGGCGTGCAAAATGCCCCGATTTTGCCAAATCCCTGCGGCTGTCAGTCGTCGCGGCCCTGCTGGCGGTGCTGCGCCATGCCGCTCTGGATCGCCTCCCACACGCTGCGTCCGGCCTGGCGCAGTGTCTCCCCCGCCTGCTCGGCGAACTGGGCCGCGCTCTGCGCCGCGGCCTGCGCCCCACCCAGCGGACCACTGCCGCCGTCCCCATCTCCGGACGCGCTCGGGCCCGGGGCGGGCGACTGATCGGGTCGGCTACGAGGTTGCCCGGTCGACGCCCCCGCCGGACCCTCGGTCCCCCAAGCCGCCCCGGCCGATCGCTGCCCACCGCCCGGCCCTGCGGGTCGCTGCCCGTCGCCGGGGCCCGCCGGCCGCTGTCCGCCGCCCGGACCTGCCGGCCGCTGCTCATCGCCGGGACCTGCCGATCGCTGCCCACCGTCCAGACCTGCCGGCCGCTGCCCTTCGGGGTGGTGGCGCTCCCCGTGCCGCCGGCCTGTCGGGTGACGGCCCTGCGTTCCGCCGGACTCCGGTCGTACCTGTTCCCCCGACGCCGGGCCACCGGCCCGAGATCCGGGTCCTCCAGCGCTGGGCCCCGGGCCACCAGCGTGAGACGTGGGGCCTTCAGCAGCAGAGCCGGGCCGACCCACTCCCGCCCGATCAGGACCAGAACGATCAGGACCAGAACGATCGCCTGGCCGATCGGCACCCGGTCGATCGGAGCCCGCTCGGCCCGGGTCGGAGACGGCGCCGACCGCGCCCACCCGCTGGCCCGGCCCGTCGAGTAAGCCGCCGGGGCGGCGTGCCCCGACCGCCGTGGCCCCGGGGGCCGGCTGTGGTGCGCCGCGGTTCACGTCGTCGAGGGCGGTGACAGCCGTCCGAGCGAGCGCCTCGATAATCTGCGGGTTGTGGTCGAGTGTGTCGAGTGCCTGCCCGAGGATCATGGTCAACTGCTCCAACCGCACCCGCAGCTGCGCCTCGGCGTGCACCCCGTCGATGTCCAGCTCGGCGCCGCTCAGGTGCACCCGTACGCCGGCGTCGACCTGGATCAGGTTGGCCACCCGGGCCCGCAGCGACAGGTCGGCGTCCAGTCCGTCGACCGCCAGCCGGATCGAGTCGACGGAGACCCTCGGAATGTCGAGCAGGACATCCGGGTCCCCCTGGCCCGGCTCCCGCTGCTGCGCGCTCTCGCTCATGCTCTCCCGCCCGCCCGCAAACCGGTCCGGTCGTCCGGGCCGTTCGGCGCGGGTACCCGCTTTCCGGCGGAGCATCCCGTCCGTGACGGATCGGCCACCCGGTGTCCAAACCCGGCGCAACACGAAGCTGCACACGCGGGCATCAGCCGGTATGGTCCGGGCCTATGGGACAGGAAAAGACTGATCCGGCCGACATCCGGCAGGACGGCGACCGGTTCTCCTTACGGTGCAGCCTCCACGTCCCGGGCTCCGCCGAGCACGCGTTCGCGGTCTTCACCGACCAGCTGACCGACTGGTGGGTCACCGAATACACCTGGTCCGGCCCGGACGCCCTTGCTGAGCTGGGCATGGAGCCGCGGGCTGGCGGGATGCTCTACGAGATCGGCCCGTACGGCTTCCGCTCCGACTGGGGTCGGGTGCTCACCTGGGACCCGCCGCGCCGGTTGGTCTTCGTCTGGCAGATCGGCCCCGACCGGGCGCCGGTGCCGGACCCGGCCCGCGCGAGCGAGGTCGAGGTGTTGTTCCATCCCGAGGGGGCGGAGCGCACCCGGGTCGAGTTGGAGCACCGGCACTTCGACCGGCACGGCGAGGCAGCCGAGGGATACCGCGAGGCGCTCACCGCCGGCTGGCACGAGTTGCTCACCCGCTACGTCGCGACGGTGTCGCGCCAGCAGCCCACCACCCCCGCCTGACCCTCAACGCCAAAAGGTCGTCGGAGGCCGAACCGACATCCGGCTGTCCGAGGCCGAACCGCACGCGCTCGTCAATGGCCGAGTTGCCGTGCCCGGGCAGTGTCGCCACCGAGGTCGCGACCACCCAGATGCGCATGGCGGCCGGCCTCCGCCCCCGACCCGAAGCCGGTGCCGCCCAGCCTGCGGGGCGGTGCGGTGCGCAGCCGGGGGTATTCCTCGGTGAGCCGCCGCTGCACCCGGTCGGACCGGTCAGCCAGCACCAGCGCCACCGACGGAGCCCCCGACTCGCTGGCCGCCGCCGTCTCCGCCGCCCAGAGTCGACCCCCGATCACCTCCGCGAAACCGGCCAACCAGGATCGGCGAAAGGCGGCGGGATGGTCGTCCGCGGGCACCTCGGTGGCGGCCAGGCCGTGCGCCGCCTGCACGAGCAGTGAGGTGAAGAGCAGGTCGACCCGTTCCAGGTCGCTGGCGAAGCCGAACAGGTGCAGCGTGAAGCCGTTGCCCTGCCGGCGGCGTACGCAGCGGCAGCGCAGTGGCTCGGCGACCGCGGCGAGCAGACCGACCTTGTCGCGGGCGTACGGGGCGACGATCTCCAGGACCCGGTCGCCGACCGGGTCGGTGGTCGGGTCACGGACGGCGAGCAGCGCCCGGTCCACGCCGTAGCGGGCGATCAACTCGGTCGCCTTGGCGGTGAACGCCTCCGCCTCGGCGGGTGTGCAGGCTGGGTCCTCAGCCTGGGCGAGCAGCTTGCGCACCTTGCTCAGCATCGCCTCGGACATGGGTACAGAGCTATCACACGGGTCGGACACCATCGGGCTCGGCGCGGCTGCGCAGGGTGGCGATCGTCGAGCCGGCGAGGGTGAGGAGGCAGGCGGGGAGCAGCCCGTCGGCCGCCGCGGCGCCGAACAGCGCCTCGCCCGTCGGTTCGTCGCGATTGGCGTACGCGCTGACGAAGCGGGCCACCCAGCGGGTGTCGTAGTCGGCCTGGTCGATTCCCGGGAAGTCGAGCGCCGCTCCGCTGGCCGCTGGCGCGTCACCGACCATCGTCGCGGCCAGGCACCAGGCCACCCCGTACGCGCCGCTGAGGCCGGCCCGGTCGACGACCGCGTCGAATGCTCCCACCACGGCGTCCCCATCTCCGGTCAGCGCCGAGTGGAGCACGGCGGTCGCGTCGTCGAACGTCTGCTGTGGTAGGTCCATCACGCAGCGCACAGTAGGACGGCCGGTCAAGCGACCCGGAAGATCGTCACTGTCCGTATTCAACGCGAGCTACCTGCGCATTACGCCACCTCCACGGTCCCGCCGACGGCCACGGCACGCTAATGTGCGCAGCGGACCTTCGCCGGAGGAAGGACGACCATGCTCGTATCACGCCGTTCGCGGGTGGCCACACTGGCTGCCTGCGCGACGATCCTGCTCGCCACAAGCGCCTGCGGGGATGACAAGGCCAAGGAGCCCAGCGCCCAACAGGTGCGCCTCTATGGCACGGACGGCAACATGCTCAACTCCTATCCCGCGGAGTTGAAGGAACGTGCAAGTCTCGTCGACGGGATGAAGGGCACCACGCCACTCGTTCCGCTGCCCGACGACTTCAAGAGCCGGCTACGGACCGTCAATCCGGCGCTGACGGACTACGTGTACTCCGCCGAGACGTACGACGCGGTGGTGGTTGCCGTGCTCGCCGCCCAGCTGGCCGGGAGCACCGACCCGGCTGCCATCGCGAAGCAGATCGTCGCCGTGACCAACGACGGGCAGCGCTGCGAGGACGCGGCCAGTTGCCTCGCGCTGGCCCGTGCCGGGCAGGACATCGAGTACCGCGGCGTTTCGCTGACTCGGGCGGGCTTCACCGACAAGGGCGAGCCGGCCACCGCGAGCTACGCCACGCTGACCTTCGACGGGCAGCAGATCAACGACGGCAAGACCGAGTTCGTCGGCGCGGGCATCGAGTCGGCGGCGAGCACCAAGACGCCGCCGAAGCCGAAGAAGCAGCGGCCGACCGCCGACCCCGACCAGAAGCCGCTGATCCTGGGCGGCCTGCTGCCGAAGACCGGTGACCTGGCCATCGCCTACCCGCCGATGGCGGCCGGCGCCGCGTTGGCGATCAGGGAGATCAACGCCGCCGGTGGCGCACTGGGCAAGCCGGTGACGTGGGTGGAGGGCGACGACGGCACCAGCCCGGTGGTGGCCAAGGCGACCGTGGCCCGGCACGTGACGGGTGGCGTCAGCGTGATCATCGGCGCGGGTGGTTCGGGTATCTCCCGGGCGGTGCTGCCGGACGTGGTGCAGGCCGGGAAGATCCTCTTCTCCCCGTCCAACACCGACAGCAGCCTGACCGACGTGGACGACGGCGGCCTCTACTTCCGCACCGCACCGCCGGACAGCCTCCAGGGCCGGGCGCTCGCCGACGTCATCCTCCGCGACGGATCGCAGAAGATCGTCATCGTTGCCCGCAAGGACTCCTACGGTGAGGGCCTCCAGGGCACGGTCCGCGACGAGTTGGAGAAGGCCGGCATCTCCGGCGACCGCCTCAAGCTGCTCACCTACGAGCCGCCCGCCGACGCCAAGGCTCCCCCGGTGGACTTCTCCGGCGGCGCCAAGGAGATCAAGGACTTCGGCGCGGACGCCGTACTGATCATCGGCTTCGGCGAGTCGGCCTCGGTGATCCGCTCGCTGGCCGACAGCGGAGTGCAGATCCGGCAGTAGCACCACCAGAAGCAGGAAACGGCCGCACCGGCGCGAGCGTCGGTGCGGCCGTTTCGTTTCCCGGAGTCAGCGCGGCCGGCGGCGCTCCAGGAACTCGGTCATCCGCCGGTGCTTCTCCTCGTCCTCGAAGAGCACCGCCTGGCTGACCAGATCGAGGTGGGGGTGCGCGGCGGCGGGGGCGTCCACCGCCAGCTTGGTCAACCGCAGCGCCAACGACGAGCCCAGGGCGATCTCGTCCAGCAGCGCGTGAGCCACCGTGAGCAGCTCGTCGGGCTCGTCCACCACCCGGTTCACCAGACCGATGCGCAGCGCCTCGGCGGCGTCCACCCGCCGCCCGGTGAAGAGCAGCTCCTTGGCCCGACCCTCGCCGATCAACGCGGGTAGCCGGTGGGTCGCGCCCGCGCCGGCCAGGATGCCCAACCGCACCTCCGGCTGGCCGAAGACCGCCCGCGCCGTGCACACCCGCAGATCGCAGGCGTACGCCAGCTCCGCCCCACCACCCAGCGCCGGGCCGTCGACGGCGGCCACCGTGGGCATCGGCAGCGCCCGGATCCGCGCGAAGGCGGCGGAGTTGATCGCGGCCAGGGCGTCCGTGCGGCCCCGCTCCCGGAGTTGGGCGATGTCGGCGCCACCGGCGAAGATGCCGGCCGTGCCACCGGTGAGCAGCAGCAGCCGGGGACGGGCTTCCAACTCGGCGCAGACCTGGTGCAGCTCGGCGATCAGGTCGGCGTCGATGGCGTTGCGCTTCTCCGGCCGGTCCAGGGTCACCACCAGCCGGTCCGGCCGCTCCTCGATCCGCAGCCCGCTCACTGCCCCGCCCACCTCTCGTTGGCGCCCGTGGGGCCCGCGAGCGCGCTCACTGCTTGACCCCGTCGTTCCACCGGTAGAAGCCGTGCCCCGACTTCTTGCCCAGCCGCCCCTCGTCCACCATCTCCACGAGCAGCGACGGCGGCGCGAAACGGTCCCCGTACGCGGCCTGGAGGGTACGGGCGATGTCCAGCCGCACGTCGAGGCCGACCAGGTCGGTGAGCTCCAACGGCCCGATCGGGTGCCGGTATCCCAACACCATCGCCTTGTCGATGTCGGCGGGGCTGGCCACCCCGTCGGCGACCATCCGGATCGCCTCCAGCCCGAGGGTCACCCCGAGGCGGGAGGTGGCGAAGCCGGGCAGGTCGCGTACGACGACGGGGTCCTTGCCCAACCGGCCGGCGAGCGCGACAGCCGCGGCGGTGGTCTCCTCGGCGGTGGCCGGGCCGACCACGATCTCCAGGAGCGCCATCGCCCAGACCGGGTTGAAGAAGTGCAGGCCGAGGAAGCGCTCGGGCGCGTCCAGCCCGGCGGCCAGCTCACCGATGGCGATGCTGGAGGTGTTGCTGGCCAGCAGCGCCGGGCGCAGCGCAGCGGCGTCGTGCAGCACCGCCCGCTTCAGGTCGAGCCGCTCCGGCACCGCCTCCACGATCACGTCGGGGCCGGGGGCGACCTCGGCGAGCGTCGGGCGCAGCGTGACCCGCTGCCGGTGCGCGGCGGCCTCGTCGGCGCTCAGCTTCCCGCGCTGCACGGCTCGTTCCCACAGCTCGGCGAGCCGGTTCAGCGCTGCGGCGCCCCGCCCCGGGTCCACCTCGACCAACTCGACGGCGTGCCCGGCCCCGGCCGCCACGTACGCGATGCCGAGCCCCATCGTGCCGGCACCGACGACCACGAAACGTCCGCTCATCACGCCTCCCTGTCCCGCCCGTCGGCGCGCGGGGTCCCCGCCACACCGAGCTGGGTGTCTCGCCCGCTCCGCTCGCTCATGCTGCGACCCTAGACAGCTCGACCACCCGGCCCATGCTTGGGGGAGCGCGGGATCGGGTAATGACGGCCCGTCAACCAAGGGAAGGAACCAGTCGACATGAGCCAGGCACCGGAGAGCGTCACCGACTCCGAGATCGTGGAGACCCGAGGCGACGAGCGGGTCGAGCTGCTGCGCGCCGACACCAACAACGACGGCAAGACCGACGTGTGGGTGGTGGACACCGACGGCGACGGCAAGGCCGACCTGTTCCAGTTCGACACCGATGGTGACGGCAAGGTGGACATCACCATGGTCGACCTCGACGAGGACGGCACCCCGGACGAGGTGGTCGACGGCGACGGCGGCATGCCGCCCGAGGAGCTTCCCCCGACCGTCCAGGTCTGAGCTGTACGACGGCCCCCGCGCAGCGTCGCGCAGGGGCCGTCGCTCAGTCGGCGAGGCGCAGGGTGGCCAGGTAGTAGGGGGCGTCCCGGTCGTCCACATCGGTCAGCCGCCAGCCGGTGCCGTGCACGAGTGCGGCGAACTCGTCAGCCGAACAGACCAGGTAGTCGAACCATTCGGTGCTCAACTCGCGGTAACGCAGCCGGAGCCGCAACTGTCCGCCGAGCCGGCCCCGACGGCGGTTGCACTCGTGGTAGCCGGTGTGCAGCAGGTCGCGGGTGCCGTACGGGTCGGTGCCGTGCGCGATGATCTGCGCGCCCGGCCGGGCCAGCGCGGCGAGCGCGGCCAGGAACGCGGGGGCACGCTGCCGGCCCTCGAACAGCCCGAGGTTGTTGCCGAGCAGCAGGAACGTGTCGTACCGGTGACCGTCGGCGACGTGCGTGTCCACGGTGCCGTGCACCACCCGCCGGACGCCGCGACGCCGGCTGACCGCCAGCGCCCCCGCGGAGGTGTCCAGCCCGGTGACCGGTACGCCGCGCTCCTGGAGCAGCAGCGCGATCCGGCCGGCGCCCGTGCCGATGTCGAGCGTCTCGCCGCGGACCCGGTCCACCGCCCGGTGGTCGTACGGCTGCCATTCCTGCGGCCCGTCCAGGTAGTGCGCGGCCGGCGCGCCGTTGATCAGCCCGTCGTCCCGCTCGATGATCTCGATGACCGGCCGGGGCAGTCGACCGCCGACCAGCGGTCGAGGGCCCACCCCGGTGGCCACGGCAAGCGTGTCCCGCAGCAGCTCACCGACCACGTCACCGATTTGAGGCTCGCCCGTCACGGCGTTCACGCTATCCGGCCACTGGACGGCCCACAACGGTCGTATCCTGGCGGCGTGACCATGCTGGACCGGCTGTCCGCCGAGAAATACCTCCTGCTCACGACCTTCCGCAAGGACGGTCGGGCGGTGCCGACCCCGGTCTGGGCGGTCCGCGACGGCGAGGCTCTGGCGGTCTGGACCCGGGCCGACTCCGGCAAGGTCAAACGGATCCGCAACAACGGCGACGTGACCCTGGCGCCCTGCGACGTGCGGGGGCGTCCGCACGGGGCGGAGGTGCCGGCCCACGCGACGATCTGTGGCGGCGGTGACACCGGCCGGATTCGCGACCTGCTCAAGCACAAGTACCGCGTGATCGGCCGGTTGAGCCTGCTGGGCAGTCGGCTACGCCGCGGCGAGGGCGGCACCGTGGGCATCCGCGTGACGCTGGCTGAGGGCCGGCGCTGAGGGTGATGCTGGCCGACGTCGCTGAGGGCGTGTGCCGGCATGGAAAGGGGCGGCGGATCGAGATCCACCGCCCCTGACCGGAAAAAATTGTGCCGCTCAGTCACCCTGCCGCTGCTGCGGGATCTGGCCCTGCAACAGCGCCCTGACCTCCGACTCGCGGTATCGACGGTGACCACCCAGGGTGCGGATGGCGCTGAGCTTGCCCGCCTTGGCCCACCGGGTCACCGTCTTCGGGTCGACACGGAACATCGACGCCACCTCGGCCGGGGTGAGTAGCGGCTCTGGTTCGTGCGTTCGCGATGCCATCGGTCACTCCTCCACATGTATAGACATCGGCCGGGGTCCCGCCGGCCGACGCGTCTCCCATGGTCCGGCTAGTCCCCGATGTCCGACATGGGCCGAACGGATGAAGGTCCCTAGACGGACGGATGAACCATGCCCGATTTTTACGACTTTTACACGGCAGAAACCACCTTATTCGGACTCATGATCACGGTTCGTGATGCGTCAACTACGAGCACGCCTCACTTTGGGAGCGCTCCTATGGGCATATGTCCTTAATTGCACCGCTCCAGCAACTGCACCGCGCGCCACCGGGCCACCAGCTTGTCGTACGCGGCGGAAGCCTCCTCGGCCTCACCGCGCGAGAGCCCCGCCAGGCCGTTGGCGACCAACTCGGGCGAGTCGTCCGCCGCGAGAGTCTCGTTGGAGAGAAGATCGACCAGGCCGCCGTAGTCCAGTTCGACAACCGACCGGGGATGGAACTCCTCCAGCCAGCGAGCCGCCTCCTCCACCGCTTCGGTGATCGGCGCCTCGCCCACCGACTTGCGCAACACCGACAGCGCCCGGGACGACCGACGGCGGGCCTTGGAGATCTCCGTGCGGTAGCGCAGCGCCCGTCGACCCGGCTCGGTGACCAGGTCCCGTTCGGCCGGCTCGAAGAGCACGAACCAGCGCAGCGGCACGCCCCAGGTGGCGATCTGCTCGTGCACCCGGGGCACACCGTGCTCCAGCACCCGGGCGCCGCTGCGCCAGTCGTCGACCACCGCCCTGGCCTGCCCGGCGAGCACCGGCGGCACGAAGGCGTCGGCGAGCACCGAGGGCACCCCGTCCCGAGCGCTGAGGGCGGCCTCAGCGACCCGGATCCGCAGGTTCCACGGGCAGACCAGCAGGCTTTCGTCCGTCTCCAGGACGTACGCCTCCTCCGGCAGGTCCGGCAGCCGGGTCCAGCCAGCGCCCAGCGCCTCGATCACCGCCGTCCGCTGCCGACCGGGACCCTCGACCGGGGCCACCGCCCGCCCCTCCGAGACATAGCGGCGCCAGTAGCTCTGCCGGTCTCGGTCGAAGGCGGTCAACGGTTCGTACACGCGCAGGTAAGAAGCGAAGAGCGACGGCACGGCGCGATCCTCCCACGAACCGCAGCCGTACGCGGTCAGCGACCGGACCACGCGCGCCGCAACGTGGGACGGCGGCGGCGCGTCGAGCGCCCGCAGGGCGGCCGATACTAGGCTCGATCACACCGGCAGCATCCCCGCCGGCGTCCGCCAGGTCCGCGTCCCACAAGGGCGCACACCACTCCAGGAGCCAACAATGGGCGTATTCGCGAGCACCGACGACCCGATATCGGCAGGTCACGAACAGGTCGTCTTCTGCCAGGACAAGCAGAGCGGCCTGAAGGCGATCATCGGGATCTACTCCACGGCGCTGGGCCCGGCGCTCGGCGGCACCCGCTTCTACCCGTACGCCAGCGAGGAGGACGCCCTCGCCGACGTGCTCGACCTGTCCCGCGGGATGGCGTACAAGAACGCGCTCGCCGGTCTGGACCTGGGCGGTGGCAAGGCCGTCATCTGGGGCGACCCGGAGCAGATCAAGAGCGAGGCGCTGCTGCGCGCGTACGGTCGCTTCGTGGAGTCGCTGGGCGGTCGCTACTACACCGCCTGCGACGTCGGCACGTACGTGGCGGACATGGACGTCGTGGCCCGGGAGACCCGCTACGTGACCGGGCGCAGCGTGGAGCACGGCGGCGCCGGTGACTCGTCGATCCTCACCGCCTGGGGCGTCTTCCAGGGCATGCGGGCGGCCGCCGAGCACCTCTGGGGCACCCCGAGCCTGCGGGGCCGGCGGGTCGGTGTGGCCGGGTTGGGCAAGGTCGGCAAGTACCTCACCGGGCACCTGCTCGACGATGGCGCCGAGGTGGTCGCCACCGACGTCAACCCGAAGGCGCTGGCCTGGGTGCGCACCAACCACCCGCAGGTCACCCTGATCGACGATTCCAGCGCGCTGGCCGCCGCGGACATCGACGTGTACGCGCCCTGCGCGCTGGGTGGCGCCCTGAACGACGACACCGTGCCGGCGCTGCGCGCCAAGGTGGTGGCCGGTGCGGCCAACAACCAGCTCGCCCACCCGGGCATCGAGAAGCTGCTGGCCGATCGGGGCATCCTCTACGCGCCGGACTACGTCGTCAACGCGGGCGGCGTCATCCAGGTGGCCGACGAGATCGAGGGCTTCAACTTCGAGCGGGCGAAGCTACGGGCGACCCGGATCTACGACACCACCCGCGAGATCCTGCGCATGGCCGACGCCGAGGGTGTGCCGCCGGCGGTGGCCGCCGACCGGCTGGCGGAGCGGCGGATGGCGGACATCGGCCGGCTGCGCGGGATCCACCTGCGCTGAGCATTCCCGGAGGCGGGTCGACCGGATCCGCCTCCGGGCCTCCGTGGCCGGCACGGGTGGGTAAGCTGAAGTCGGGTCAACTTTGATGCGGTTTGTCCGGTGTCACGGGTGCTAACCGATCCGCTCCTTACCCGGTACACTGGGTGACGGCCGGATCGACGCGACGCGCAGAGCCGGCTGACGGTAACCCGAGGTGCCGAACGGTGGCATCCCCATGTACCGTAAGAGCCACGAGAGATGCCTGACGTCATCGGGGCCCGCCTTCGGGCTGCCCCGCATTCTGTGCGAGGGGGTCGAGCCATGGGGCGCGGCCGTGCTAAGGCCAAGCAGACGAAGGTGGCCCGGGAGTTGAAGTACCACTCCCCGAACACCGACCTCACCGCCTTGCAGCGCGAACTGGCGGGTGCTGGTAAGTCTGAGCACCACTTCGACGACGACTCTAAAGAGTTCGTCGACGACGATGATGAGGATCACGCGGACGACGATCCGGATCCCTGGGTCCGTCCGACCCGCTGACCCTCTCGACGCAACTGAGCACGCGGCACTCCCGCGTGCTCACGCACGTCCTGTGCAGTTGCCGACGATCAGGGGCCTGACCCGACCGACACTCCGGTCGCTCGACAGGCCCCCGATCGCGGCTTACCTCAGCGTGGGCGGTTGTTCCAGTTGTAGAACGTCGGGATGTTCTCGAAGTGGTTCCAGGCGCAGACCGCGCTGGTGCCGTCGCCTCCCGAAACCTCGGAGCGCAGCCTCCGCGCGTCTTCGGCCTCCTGCAGCAGGGCAACGAGAGCAGGGCCCGCCTCCCGCACCCGTTCGGTGACGCCGTCGTCCGCTTCGCGCTCAGGGCGCCGGTGACTGGTGGTCTCGGGCATGCTCCAACACTCCCTCCAATAGGCGGATCTTGCTGTTGCGGCAGTGCTCGGTCTCGGTACCGTCAAAACGCCCCAGCTCGAAGTATCGGTTGGCGGCATGACCGCCCCCGCAGAAGCCGAAGTACGGGCAGGAGGCCCGGCACGCCTCCACACCGGCCAGGAACTCGCCGACCCAGGGCGTGGCCGCCGCACCCGCGAGGATCTCCGCCAGTGGGGTCGTCAGGACATTGCCGCTGCTGAAGTCGCCGTAGCGGGGGTCGGTGAAACCGCCCAGCTCCGGGGACAGCACGATCACCGAGCCGTCGTGACCGATCGTCGGGATCGGGTCCAGGTGCCGGGGCAGCACCCCGTCGGTCGTGTCGTCGAGCACGGCCGCGGCGTAACGCAGCGACCACTCGATCTCGCGCAGGTGGATCCGGGGCTCCCGCCGCCAGGCCGCGACCAGCTCGGCCCAGAAGCCGGTCACCGCCGCCGGGTCGTGGCTGTTGTCGCGGGTGTTGACCCCTTCGGTCTCCTCGATGTTGATGCCCAACACGTCGCAGCCCAGGTCGAGGAAGTAGTCGTACAGCTCGGTGGCCAGCCCCGGCTCCGGTCGGGAGACCACGGCCAGCGCGGAGAAGGGCAGCCCGTGCCGCCGCAGCGCGGCGACACCCCGCAGGATCCGGTCGTACGCCGGCTGGCCACCCCGGTTGACGCGGTCGCCGTTGCGCGCCCGCGGCCCGTCCACGCTCACGCTCACCCGCATCTCGTGCCGGGCGAAGAAGGCGCACCAGTCGTCGTCGATCAACGTGGCATTGGTCTGCACGTGATGCTCGACCTCGGGCCCGAACGGCGCCATCAGGTCGGCCAGGTGCTCCCGGCCGGCCGCCAGCGGCTCACCGCCGTGCCAGACCACGGAGAACCGGCCGGCCGTCGCCCAGGGGTTGACCGCTGTCGCGACCGCGGCGGCCACCGCCACCGGCATCCGGCGGTCGAGGGCCCGAAACGGCAGATAACAATACGCGCAGTCCAGGTTGCAGAGGGTGGTCGGCTGCATGACGACGTACGACGGGACTGCCGCCAGACCGCGCATCCCGCTGAACGCCTGCCCCCGTGCAGCCATCACCCTCCTCCGCCTAGCCCGAGCCCTTCAGGCTAGGCGGCATTGGCCACTTGGGTGAAGCCCTGATCAGGTGCCCGTACGACCACCAGCGCGTGATCAACCTCGGGTGTGCTGACCGACCATCTGCACGTTGCCGGTGCCCTCGATGATCTCGCCGGCCTGCCACGCCTCGACCCCACGGCCGGTCAGCGTGGCCAACGCCCGGTCAGCGTCCTCGGCCGACACGATCGCGAACATGCCGACGCCCATGTTGAAGGTCGACTCCATGTCGTGGTCGTCGATGCGACCCTTCGACTGGATCAGGTCGAAGATCGGCTGCGGCTTCCAGGTGGACCGGTTGACCACCGCGTCGACGTGCTCCGGCAGCACCCGGACCAGGTTGCCGGGGATGCCGCCGCCGGTGATGTGGGACAGCGCCCGCACCTCGGCCTCGGCGATCAGCTTGAGGCAGTCCTTGGCGTAGATCTTGGTCGGGGTGAGCAGCTCCTCACCCAGGGTGCGCTGCCGACCGAAGTCGTCGATCACGATGTCCAGTCGCATCCGAGCCGCGCCGAGCAGCACGTGCCGGACCAGCGAGTAGCCGTTGGAGTGCAGGCCGGACGAGCGCATGGCGATCACCACGTCACCCACCTCGACCCGCTCCGGGCTGAGGATGTCGGCTTCCTCGACCACGCCCACACCGGTCGCGGAGATGTCGTACTCGTCCGGGCGGAGCACGCCGGGGTGCTCGGCGGTCTCCCCGCCCAGCAGCGCGCAGCCGGCGTAACGGCAGCCGTCGGCGATGCCCGCGCCGATCTCGGCGACCTTGTCCGGGACGACCTCGCCGGTGGCGATGTAGTCGAGCAGGAACAGCGGCTCGGCACCACAGGCCACCAGGTCGTCCACGACCATCGCGACCAGGTCGATGCCGACCGTGTCGTGGATGTCCATCTGCTGGGCGATCACCAGCTTGGTGCCCACCCCGTCGGTGGAGGACGCCAGGATCGGGCTCTTGTACTTCTTCGTGTCCAGCCGGAACAGGCCGGCGAACCCACCGAGGTCACCCATCACCTCGGGGCGCCGGGTCTCGCGCACCTTCGACTTGAGCAGCTGCACCGCGCGATCGCCCGCGTCGATGGAGACTCCGGCGTCGGCGTACGAGACCGAGCGTTTGCGAGCCTGTCGGCCGGCACCGCCAGTCCAGGGCTGTCGGTCGCCGCCGGCGCCCGTCGGGCTGCTTCCTGCGCCGCTGCGCTCGGACACGTGCGTCACGGTTCTCCCCTTTGGTTCTCGGTGCCGCGCCGGCGGTGGCCGGGCCGCGCCGGTTGGTGCTACGGGCGGTTTGCGGTAACGCCACCCGGAGTGGCGACGAACGAGCCGTTGGCGTGCGGTGCTTCCGGGGCCGAGTTGGCGACCCGGCGGCCCACTCCTTCGAGCACGTGCTTGCCGATCAGGTTGCCGGCCGGCAGCTCGATCGGGTACTCCCCATCGAAACACGCCCGACACAGCCGGGTCTTCGGCTGCTCGGTCGCGGCGATCAGGCCGGGAAGCGAGACATAACCCAGCGTGTCGGCGCCGATGGAACGCCGGATGCCGTCGTTGTCCAACCCGTTGGCCAGCAGCTCCGCCCGGGTGGCGAAGTCGATGCCGTAGAAACACGGCCAGCTGACCGGCGGGGAGGAGATCCGGACGTGCACCTCCAGCGCCCCCGCCTCACGCAGCATCCGGACGATGGCGCGCTGGGTGTTGCCGCGCACGATCGAGTCGTCCACGACCACCAGCCGCTTGCCCCGGACGTTCTCCCGCAGTGGGTTGAGCTTGAGGCGGATGCCGAGCTGGCGCAGGGTCTGGGACGGCTGGATGAAGGTACGACCCACGTACGGGTTCTTCATGAGGCCGGCACCGTAGGTGATGCCGGACGCCTCCGCGTAGCCGATCGCGGCCGGGGTGCCCGACTCCGGCACCGGGATCACCAGGTCGGCCTCGACCGGGTGCTCCTTGGCCAACTGCCGGCCGATCTGCACCCGTGCCGCGTGGACGTTGCGCCCGGCGATCGTGGCGTCCGGGCGGGCGATGTAGACGTACTCGAAGAGGCAGCCCTTCGGCTCCGGCGCGGCGAAGCGGGTGGAGCGCAGGCCGTTCTCGTCGATCGCGATCAGCTCGCCCGGCTCGACCTCGCGGACCACACTCGCACCGACGATGTCCAGCGCGGCCGTCTCGCTGGCCACCACCCACCCGCGCTCGAGCCGGCCGAGCACCAGCGGGCGTACGCCGTGCGGATCACGGGCCGCGTAGAGGGTCGACTCGTCCATGAAGACGAAACTGAACGCGCCGCGCAGCTGCGGCAGCACCTCCAGTGCGGCCGCCTCGACCGACAGATCCGGTCGGCCGGCGAGCAGCATCGTCACCAGGGAGGTGTCGTTCGTCGAACCGTCCGCGACGAGGCCGCGGTCGGCGACCTCCTTCTCCAGCTCGGCGGTGTTGACCAGGTTGCCGTTGTGGGCCAACGCGATGGTCGTGCCGGAGGTGGTGGACCGGATCGTCGGCTGGGCGTTCTCCCAGTTGGACGCGCCGGTCGTGGAGTAACGGGCGTGCCCGATCGCCAGGTGGCCACGCAGGCTCGCCAGGGTGGGCTCGTCGAAGACCTGGGCCACCAGGCCAAGGTCCTTGTAGACCACCACGCCGGAACCATCGCTCACCGCGATGCCCGCCGCCTCCTGGCCGCGGTGCTGGAGGGCGTAGAGGCCGAAATAGGTCAGATTGGCGACCTCTTCGCCGGGCGCCCAGACACCGAAGACACCACAGGCGTCTTGGGGGCCAGGTCGTTGGGGGTCAAGGTCGTGGCTCAGCCGGCCGTCGCCTCGGGGCACCTACCGCTCCCTCATGCTGGTCTGGACCGGCTGGGCGGGATCACGGGCGGATCCACACTCGTCTGCCGGGACCACTGTCATCGCCTGACAGTGTACGCGAATCGCCGTCGACACAGATAGTCACGTTTCCCATGCCGAGCGTCACGATGAGTGGGACATCGGACGACTAGAGGGGCAGATACGCCGAGAGGTCCGCCCGGACACCACTCATCTGGACACGACCCTCGGTGACCGCCTCCGCCCAGCCGATCCGCCCGGTAGCCAGCTCCAACCACGTCCCCGCAGCCATCTCGACCACGTTCGGCGGGTTTCCCCTGGTGTGTCGAGGTCCGGGTACGCACTGGATCGCACCGTATGGTGGGACGCGCACCTCCACCGATCGGCCGGGGGCGCGCTCCGCGAGGATGGCCAACAGCGACCGGACCGCCTCACGGAACACCGGCCGTTCGGGTGTACGCCCCTCGTCGAGCGCCGACAACGCCGCCGTAACGGCAGCGGACTTACTGTGCGGAGAGGACACGACGGGACGATACGACCCGCAGGTCGCGCACCTGACGTCGGCCCTGGGTCGCGCCGATCCAGTTGGACAAGGCATAGTTGCCGACGGCGTATTCGTACCGTGATGATCCCCGGCCCGGCGCCCCGCCGGCCAGAGGGAAGTCAGCCCGGAAGGCGGTGGACGTGTCAACACACCGATATGCCTGGAAGCAGCGGGCCGGTGTGGTCGTAGCGCTGGTTGCCGGCGCTCTGCTCGCCGTCCCCGCCCCACCAGCGCTGGCCGCCAAGATCAGCACGGCGGACAACTCGGTCACGATCGACGCGGGCAAGAGCAGCACCGTCAACGTGGTGGTCCGACCGGACCCGGACGAGAAGTCCGCCGACCTCGACATCACCGACCTGCCCGACGGCGTCTCCTGCGGCGGGTGCGGGCCGGTCAACTTCGGTGACTCGACCGACCCGAAGGCAGTGACGTTGACCCTGTCGGCAGCGGCCAACGCGCCCGCGGCCAACGGCAGCTCGGCGAAGATCACGGTATCGGGAGACGGCAATTCCCGCACGCTCCGGGTGACCGTCAAGGCGGCCGCCGCGCCGCCACCGCCGCAGACGCAGACCGTGCAGTCGATCTCCGGCAAGGTGGTCGTCCAGGCCGACAGCAAGGCCGTGCCGAACGCGGTGGTCATGCTGCTGGACAGCACCGGCAAGCGCTTCGACACCACGAGCGACGGGAGCGGCAACTTCCGCTTCACCGGCACCACGAGTGCCCCGATCGCGCCGGGTCGGATCGACCTGGGTGCCACCTTCGACAACGTGCAGGCCCGCAAGACGCTGACCGCCGCCGCCGGGCAGGCCATCACCGGCCAACGGATCAGCCTCGCCATCAAGGTCGAGGTGACGCCCAGCGCCACGCCGTCCGCCACCGCCGACGCCACCCCCAGCGAGGACCCGGCCGACGCGGGTGCTGGGGACCAGGCTACCGATGAGGCCAGCCCGGGCGCTCCGGCGAACGCCTCCAACAGCGACGACGGCGGCAGCGGCCCGTACCTGATCATTCTGCTCGGTGGTCTTCTGGTGGCCGCCGGTGTGGGCACGATCGTGATGCTCTGGATGAAGCGCAGGGAGAGCGGCGGCGATGACGACGACGCCCCGGCCGCGGCTGGTGGCGGCGGTGTGGTGCCGCCGTCGCGGGGCGCTTTCCGCAGCCCCGACGACCAGACCCGGATGGTCGGCGGCCGACCCGGTGGCGGGGCGGACCCGACCATGGTCGGCGGCGCGGCGCTGAGCGAGGCGCCGACGATGATGCACCGCCCGGTGGTCGACGACGTCCCACCGGACCCGTACGGTGCGCCGGCGCAGGCGTACGGCGGCGCGGGCCAGCAGGGCTGGGGCGGCGCCGGGTACGGCGACGAGCAGGCACCCGGCGGCTACGGGGCCGGCGGCTACGGCAACGCACCGGCGTCGGGTGGCGGTTACGGCAACGCTCCCGCCTCCGGCGGCGGCTACGGCACCCCAGCCGGCTCCGAGGGCGGCTACGGCGCCGGTGAGGGCTACGGCGCCGCTCCCGGTTCCGGCGCCGGCTACGGCGGCGGCGCTCCGGCTCCCGCTGGCGGCTACGGCAACGCGCCCGGTTCCGGCGCCGGCTATGGCAACGCGCCGGCCTCCGGCGGCGGCTACGGCAACGCGCCCGGTTCCGGCGCTGGTTACGGCAACGCGCCGGCCTCCGGCGGCGGTTACGGCAGCCGCGACTACAACGGCCCGGCAGGGACCGCCGCCTACCCGCCGGCTCCCGCCGGCGGAGCGCCCTACGGCGAGCGGTACGACGAGCCGACCGGCCGCTACACCGGCGACAACACCCAGTACCCGGCACCGGCCGATCCGTACGCCACAGGCGTCTACCAGCCGGAGCAGGGGCAGGGGTACGGCGGCCAGCCCGACTCGGCCCCGTACGGCGGTCGGGCCGCCGAGCCGACCGCAGGGTATGGCGGCCAGCAGGCCGGCGGTTACGACCAGGGCGGCTACGGCGGCCAACCGGCCGGCGGGTACGACCAGGGCGGCACCTACGGCCAGGAACCCCCGCCACAGCAGCGCGGCGGCTACGACGACCGCGGTTACGACCAGGGCGGCTACGGCGGCCAACCGGCCGGCGGGTACGACCAGGGCGGCACCTACGGCCAGGAACCCCCGCCACAGCAGCGCGGCG
>NZ_JBEZED010000008.1:278636-285216 GCF_040648675.1 Micromonospora sp. NPDC049101
GCGGCTACGACGACCGCGGTTACGACCAGGGCGGCTACGGTCAGCCGCCGGCCGGGCGGGCGCGGCCGGAAACCCCGCCGCAGACCGACCGGGGCGGTCGACGCCTCGACTGGCTGGACGACTGACCGACCACACCGCACGAAAACGGCCACCCGGAGTTCCGGGTGGCCGTTTCGCGTCAAGATCCACTCGTGGTCAAGAAAGTCGCGGTGTCCCGCACACCTGGACACCCCGCTTTCATGAAACCCGAGTTGATCAGCCCGAACGCGCGGCCCGGCCCGGCTTGATCACCGCGATCGCACGGCACCGCTCGGCTTGATCCGCCCAGCGCCGGCTTGGTCGCCGCTCAGGCGGCGGAGAAGACGCCCTGACGGAGCACCGGCACGACGTTCGAGACGCCGACCCGGACGGCGACGTCCACGTCCTCGGCGAAGCCGCCCTCGGTCAACTCCCGCCCGGAAACGCTTCCGCGCACCGCGGCGGGCACGTCCGGAGTGCTCGCCAGCGCGGCAAGTGCCATGGCCGCCTCCACGGACAACCCGCCCGGTACGCCGGAGAGGGCGTCGAGCACCGAGGCGGCACCGAGTTGGTCCTCCACCGACGGGCGCAACGACCCGTCCGGCCACCGCTCTCCGGACGCGATCACGCCGATCGGGGCGTCCACTGTGCCGTACCCCTGGCGGCGCAACCAACGCCCGACGGCCGGTGCGTTACGCAGGCACGCCGCGACCACCGGCAGGCCGGTGGCGCTGGCGGCGGCGCTGATGGCCGAGCCGTTCGGCGAGGGGAGCACCAGGTCCGCCACCACCGGTGCCGTGCTCAGAGCAGCGGGCGAGAGCGACCACGGATGCTCCGCGGTCACCTTCCGTCGGCCCACCGCCGCGACCGCGCCGACACGCACCGCGTACTCGGCGGCCTGCTCACCCCAGGGGAACGGGTGCACCCGCATGCCCCGGGCGACCGCCACCTCCACGGCGGTGGTGAACGACAGCACGTCCACCACCACCAACGCCGCGCAGACCCGGCCGAGTTCGGCCGCCCCGGTCAGCCCCCAGTCGAACCGCGCACCGGAGCCGGGTTGGCCGTAGACGGCGGCCGCCAACGCCTCAGCGCTCGTCAGGCGACGGCTCGGTGACACCGGTGTCAGACTCGGACGACCCACCGGGCTGTGCCGGACCGATCGGCTCGACGGCGCCGGCCGCCGGGGAAGGCCCCGAGGACGCGATCGGCTCGGAGAGCACCTCGGCCGGGTCGATCGGCTGGGCCGGGGCGACCGGCAGCGGTACGGCTTCGACCGCACCCGCCACACCGGCGGCCGGCGCGGGCACCTCGACGGCCGCCGAGCCCCCGAAGATGCGGGGCAGCGTCTCGGTGTGCGCCCTGCGCAGCTCGTCCAGCTCGATCCGGAACTGGCCGTGCACCTCAAGGGCGCCGCCGGTCGGGTCGGTGACACCGATCAGCTCGAACGGCACCCCACGCTCGGCGCAGAGCGCCGCGAACGCCTTGTCGTGGCCGCGCGGCACCGACACCAGCGCCCGGGTGGCGGACTCGCTGAACAGGTAGACGAACGGCATCGAACCCTCGGCGAACTGCTCCGGCACCGCGATGCGGGCGCCGACGCCGCGCCGCAGGCAGGACTCGACGAGGCTCTGGGCGAGGCCGCCGTCGGAGAGGTCGTGCGCGGAGGCGAGGTGACCGACCCGGGCCGCCTCGGCCAGCAGGTCGGCGAGCGCCTTCTCCCGCGCGAGGTCGACCTGCGGCGGGATGCCGCCGAGGTGCTCGTGCGTCACCCAGGCCCACTCCGAGCCGGACAGCTCCACGTTCGTCTCGCCGAGCAGGTAGAGCTGGTCGTGATCGCCACCGGGCCGCGGGACGAAGCCCATCGGCACCCGGTCGGCGACGTTGTCCAGCACGCCCAGCACGCCGACCACCGGGGTCGGGTGGATGGCCGCCGCTCCGGTCTGGTTGTAGAAGCTGACGTTGCCGCCGGTCACCGGGATGCCCAGCTCCACACAGCCGTCCGCCAGGCCGCGCACGGCCTCGGCGAACTGCCACATCACGCCCGGGTCCTCCGGGGAGCCGAAGTTGAGGCAGTTGGTGACGGCGATCGGCTTCGCGCCGGTCACCGCCACGTTCCGGTACGCCTCGGCCAGGGCCAGCTTGGTGCCGTGGTACGGGTCGAGTCGGGTGTACCGCCCGTTGCCGTCGACCGACAGCGCCACGCCGAGCCCGGTCCGCTCGTCGATCCGGATCACGCCGCCGTCCTCCGGCTGGGCGAGCACGGTGTTGCCCAGCACGTAACGGTCGTACTGCTCGGTGACCCAGGTCTTGTCGGCCAGGTTGGGCGACGCGATCATGCGCAGCACGGTCTCCCGCAGCGCCTCCGGGTCGGCCGGGCGGGGCAGCGTCTCGGCCCGGTCGGCCTGGAGCAGGATCAGGTCGGCCGGCTCACGCATCGGCCGGGCGTAGACCGGGCCGTCGTCGACGAGCGAACCCGGCGGCACGTCGACGACCAGGTGGTCCTGCCAGGTGATCAGCAGTCGGCCGGGGCGGCCGTCCGGCTCCGGTGGGGTGACCTCGCCGATCGCGGTGGCGAGCACGCCCCACTTCTCGCAGGTCTTGAGCACCGCTTCCAGCTTGTCCGGTGCGACGACCAGCAGCATCCGCTCCTGCGACTCGCTGGCCAGGATCTCGTGCGGGTCCATCGAGGGCTCGCGCAGCGGCACCCGCTCCAGCCAGACCCGCATGCCGGTGCCGGCCGCGGCGGCGGTCTCGGTGAGCGCGCAGGTCAGGCCGGCGCCGCCGAGGTCCTGGATGCCGACCACCAACTGGCCGTCGTACAGCTCCAGGCAGGCCTCGATCAGCAGCTTCTCGGTGAACGGGTCGCCGACCTGCACGGCGGGCCGGCGTGCCTCGCTGCCCTCGTCGAAGGTCGCGCTGGCCAGCACCGACACGCCGCCGATGCCGTCCCGGCCGGTCTTGGCACCCATGAGTACGACAACGTTGCCCGGGCCAGCCGCTGCCTTGTTCTGCAGGCGCTCGACCGGCAGCACACCCAGGCAGAGCGCGTTGAGCAGCGGATTGCCCTGGTAGGAGGGGTCGAAGACCAACTCACCACCGATGTTCGGGAGGCCGAGGCAGTTGCCGTAGCCGCCGACGCCGGCAACCACACCGGTGAGCACCCGGGCGGTGTCCGGGTGGTCCGCGGCGCCGAAACGCAGCGGGTCCATCACGGCGACCGGGCGGGCACCCATGGCGAGGATGTCCCGGACGATGCCACCGACGCCGGTCGCCGCACCCTGGTACGGCTCGACGAAGCTGGGGTGGTTGTGCGACTCGACCTTGAAGGTCACCGCCAGCTCGTCGGAGACCTGCACGACACCGGCGTTCTCACCGATGCCGGCGAGCAGCCGGTCGCTGTGCACGGCCTTCTCGCCGAACTGGCGCAGGTGCACCTTGCTCGACTTGTAGGAGCAGTGCTCACTCCACATGATCGAATACATGGCCAGCTCGGACTGCGTGGGCCGACGGCCGAGGATCTGCCGGATCCGGTCGTACTCGTCGTCACGCAGGCCCAGCTCGGTGTACGGCTGGAGCTCGCCCGGGGTGCCACCGGCGCGCGGCACGGTGTCCACGCCCTCGGTCCAGACGGCAGCGGCCAGCTGGGCGGGAGCGGCCGCCGGAGCGACGGGCTGCGCCGGGCTCGGCTCGGCCGGCTGCGCCGGGGCGGAGTACGCCTCGGGCGTGTCGCGTACCGGGTCCGGATGGGTGGTCATGACCTCTCCTCGCTGCGCTCGTGCCCGCCAGAGATGCGGTTGAGCTGACCGATGGCCGTGTCGCCGGTCACGCCGGCGCCCCGACCAGGTGCTTGAGGACCGACGTGAAGAAGCCGAGGCCGTCCAACGAGGGACCGGTGAGCGCCTCCACCGCGTGCTCGGGGTGCGGCATGATGCCGACCACGTTGCCCGCGGCGTTGGTGATCGCGGCGATGTCGCGCTGCGACCCGTTGGGGTTGCCGCCGACGTACCGGGCCACCACTCGGCCCTCGGCTTCGAGCTGGTCCAGCGTCGCGGTGTCCGCGACGTAGCAACCCTCGCCGTTCTTGACCGGGATCAGCACCTCCTGGCCGGGCTGGAACGCGTTGGTCCACGCGGTGCCGGCCGACTCGATGCGCAGGACCTGGTCCCGGTTGCGGAAGTGCAGGTGCTGGTTGCGGGTGAGCGCGCCGGGCAGCAGGTGCGCCTCGCACAGGATCTGGAAGCCGTTGCAGATGCCCAGCACCGGCAGGCCACCCTGGGCGGCGTCCACGATCGTCTCCATCACCGGGGCGAACCGGGCGATGGCGCCGCAGCGCAGGTAGTCACCGTAGGAGAAGCCGCCGGGCAGCACGACCGCGTCCACCCCGTGCAGATCCGGGTCACCGTGCCAGAGCCGGACCGGCTCGGCACCGGCGATGCGGACGGCTCGGGCCGCGTCCCCGTCGTCGAGCGAGCCGGGGAAGGTGACCACACCGACCCGGGCGGTCACGAGCGGGCGTCCGCGGTCTCGTCGGCCTCGACCAGGCGGATGGTGAAGTCCTCGATGACCGGGTTGGCGAGCAACTTGTCGGCAATCTCCCGAGCGCGGTCCAGGTCCGGTTCACCGGTGAACTCGATCTCGATCCGCCTGCCGATCCGAACCGAGGCGACGTCACCGACGCCGAGCCGGGGCAGCGCGTTTGCGACGGCCTGGCCCTGCGGATCGAGGATCTCGGGCTTGAGCATGACGTCGACGACGACGCGAGGCACTGGGCACTCCTGACTGTGTACGCAGTTGGGTGCCGACCCACAACGGGCGAGCGCAGCCAGCGTACCTGGCAGATATCGCCGCGCCCGCACCGGCCGCCCGCAGTTCAGGCAGTGATCGACATTGCCGGCACCCAGGGTGACCCAGGGAGCGCGACAGGCGGCCTCAGCAGGACAAACATGGCGCCGCGGGTGGCCGAATCGTTACATTGATCCATCCCGATCAACATCTTGATAACGATGGTCCCGGGCCCTATCGTACATCGACATAAGTCGATTTAGGCGGCGGTGGGGACCTCCCTCCGTCGCCCTTCCGCACCCGGCGACCCCGGGTCCGCCCCACCCAAGGAGTCCACCCGATGCGCATCCGCCCCCTGCTCGCCGTGCTCAGCACCGCCCTGGTCGGCGCCCTCGGCGCCGCGTCCGGCGCGTCCGCCGCCCCACCCGGCCCGCAACCCATCATCGGCGGCAACACCGTCTCGTCCGCGCCCTGGGCCGCCGCGGTGCTGAGCAACGGCTCGTTCACCTGCTCCGGCAGCGTCATCGCCGCACAGTGGGTGCTCACTGCCCGGCACTGCATCAGCGGCACCATGTCGGTCCGGGTCGGCAGCGTCTACCGCGCCTCGGGTGGCGTCACCCGTACGGTCAGCGCCACCTACACCCGCAACGATCTCGCCCTCATGCGGCTCTCCAGCACCGTCAGCACCTCGACGGTCACCCTGGCCAGCAGCAACCCACCCATCAACTCGACCAACTCGATCTACGGCTGGGGCATGACCTGCTACAGCGGCTGCTCCGCATCCAGCCAACTGAAGACCGCCACCGTGCGGGTGACAAGCAACAGCGTCACCGACGCGTACGGCGGGCAGGCGATCCGCAGCACCGAGATCAGCGGTAACGCGTGGCGGGGCGACTCGGGTGGCCCACAGTTCTACAACGGCCAGCAGGTCGGCGTCGCCTCCACCGCCGACGGCTACAGCATCCAGAACTACGGCAGCGTTGCGTACAACCGGGCCTGGATCACCTCGGTGGCCGGTGTCTGACGGTTAACGCCCCGCGCGGTGCGGATGGTCGGCTGCGTGTCGGCCGTCCGCGCCGCGCTGTTTTGCAGCATCCGATCAGGTGAACAATGCACCCGATCGGGTCGCGCCACTCCTGACAGCATCGGAACCGTGCTGGTCGTGACGACAGAGCAACTGCCCGGCTATGAGATCCGCCAGATTCTCGGTGAGGTGGTGTCCTCGATGGCCAGGACACGCAACCCGTACCGCGAGGGGGTCAAGAACCTGCGCGGTGGCGCGTACGACCCGATGGCCCCGGACAACCTGACCCGGTGGCGCACCGACTCGGTGTCCCGGCTCGGCGAGGAGGCCCTGCGGCTCGGCGCGAACGCGGTGATCGGCATGCGCTTCGACAGCCGCGACTGCGGCGAGATGTGGATGGAGATCTGCGCCTACGGAACGGCGGTGGTCGCCGTACCCAAGATGCCCGAGGTCATGCCGGCCGACCAGCCGGCGGTCGCCGCGGAGACCGCGGAGGTCGCAGGCTTCACGGAGTCTCCCGGCGGCATAGCCGAACCAGCAAGCGCCCCCAACCTAAGAACAGCAGCAGAAACCGCAACCGGCGACTAACCCACCCCACCCAACCCACCCACCCTCGCCTCGCCTCGCCTCGCCTCGCCTCGCCTCGCCACCCCGCGTTGATCATGGAGTTATTGCCCTACGCACCGGCGTGTCGCAGCAATAACTCCATGATCAACGCGGGGTGGGGTGGGGGGTGGGGGGTGGGGGTGGGGG